>VFKW01000117.1 GCA_009885355.1 Candidatus Berkelbacteria bacterium | reverse complement strand
ATGCACTGACGTGCTTGGTCAAGAGATGATGCCATTCATCCCCGTACTGAGACTCGGCAAGAATCATGACGTGACTGCCTCCTACGTACGGGGTTTCCTGGCATATAAAAAAAGCCCCGCCTCGCGGCGGGGTTAAAAGTTAGTTGATATTAAAGAGCAGCTTTTACAGCATCACAGAGTGCTGTAGCAATCTGCCTTTCGACCGCATAACCGGCATTTGTAGTTCCATCCGAACCAATATGCCCATTCATGCCCCATGTCGGATAAAGTGGGGTTGAAAAACTGGTGAAAACTCGGGTCTGATCCGAATTCGACAGAGTTCGAATACTTATTACACCAGCTGTGAAAACCTGACTGGCTTTCACATTGCTGACGATTGTCGCCAGTTTTCCAGAGCTATTAAACGCCGATTCATCGGCGCTGGAAAAACCTGGCGCCCACACATCACCACCCGGAGTGACGATATTTCGCTGTTCCTGGCAAATTCTCCGACCAAGATCATTGACCGCCTGTGGTACATTGTTAATAGGTGTGTAAGTAAAGGAAGGAAGATTATCTCCGCCACCTTTGCCACCACCACACCCAGCGAGTGATATGAGAAGTACAACTATAAGTAGAAGTTTCAATTTGGATACCTCCTTTCTTCTCTTGTAAGATCGATTTCTAGTCTAAAGAGCAGCTTTTACAGCATCACTCAAAGCTGCGGCAATCTGTCCTTCGACCGCATAACCAGCGTCAGTCGTTCCATCTGAACCAATATGGCCGTTCATGGCCCAGGTTGGATAGAGTGGTTTTTGATAGCTGGTAAAAACTCTAGATTGATCATCAGCCGACAACGTCCTTATGCTGGCAACGCCGGCTGTAAAAACCTGAGTAGCTTTCACCTTTGTGACGATCGTCGCCAATTTACCTGAGCTATTAAAAACAGATTGATCATAACTGGAGAATCCAGGCGACCACGAATTTCCGCCAGGAGTAACAACCAATCGTTGCTCCTGACAAATTCTTTTACCAAGATCATTGACTGCCTGCGGCACGCTTGAAATAGGGTTATAGCTTATTACTGGCAAATTCCCTTCGTCATCATCACCGCCGCTTACACCAATTGCCTCTTTAACAGCATTTGTCAGTGCTGTGGAAATCTGTTTTTCGACTGCGTAACCAGCATCAGTTGTTCCGTCTGATCCGACATGGCCATTCATGGCCCAAGTCGAATAAAGGGGAGTTATGAAACTGGTAAATATTCTTGTCTGATCTGCAGCCGATAGCGTCTTAATACTAGCTACGCCAGCTGTGAAATCCTGACTAGATTTTACCTGTGTAACTATCGTTGCCAGTTTTCCAGAGCTGTTGAAACTTGATTGATCAGCGCTAGAAAAAGCTGGTGACCATTCAGTCCCGCCTGGCGTGACAATATTGCGCTGTTCTTGGCAAATTCTTTTACCAAGATCATTGACTGCCTGTGGCACGTTTACAATTGGAGTATAGATAAATGTTGGCAGGTTGCCCCCGCCGTTGTCACCACCTCCGCCTCCAGATCCTCCACCGGAGCCGCCTCCAGTATTGTCGGCGCTAAAAACTTTTTCCAAGCCGGCTTTTAGTTGCAGGTTTGTACCCCACATACCCCAATTGGGTCCGACGCCGCCAGGTTCTGACTTCCACGGTTCGTCAAACATTTCAAAAAGATAATATTCAACTTGGTTAGTCTTGGCCCATGCGACCAGATTGGCGAGGTATTTAGCTTCATTCTCAAGGGTTGGAATAGCTGCAGAGTTGGCAGAGCCAGCCGAAGGCCAGCCAGTTTCAGAAATGACGATCTTCTTCCCGCCAGCTGCCGATTTAACTTGATTATAGTCGGCTTCAAAGCGAGCCATGCTCTGATCAATAGCAACCCCTTCCCAGAAAGGATAAATATTGACCCAGAGCTCGTCGCAAGCATTCATGATATTCGGATGTTTGAGGAGGGCATTCCACTCCTCCACAATAGTCGTAGTCACACCGGTTGCCTTGATCACACTGAGATAACCGAGCATTTTGGTTTCTGTCTGGTCGTTGCGTAGAAAAACTTCGTTACCAACGACGGCAACATCGACAAAATGTGCCTCGCAATTAGCTTTGAGACTGGCAATCTCTTTGTCATTGGCACTGTCATTTGCTCCGATCCAAGCACCAGAGGCGACCTTCAGGCCGAGACTTTTAGCAATAGCAGGACCTTTCTCCAAACCACCCGTCGAACCATAGAATCGTACGCTTTTGAAGTTGAGGGCGATGATGGTCAAATATTGACGCAGATCGCTTTCGCTTACCACAGCGCCAGAATTCGGGTTACCGACAATGTAAGGACCGAGACACACGCCGGAGAGCTTGATGCCAATAGGTTGCTGACCGCCTCCGCCTCCATCTCCTGGTCCCGAGGGGCCGCTCATGCTTCCACCTCCACCGCCGCAGCCACTAAAAGTGGCTAAGATAAACATCGATACAGTGACCATAATTGATAGCTTCATTTGTTTTTCCTCCTTTGTGACAGCTATCTACCGAGCAGAATATTTACTCGGAGGAGGCTATCGCAAAGGAGGTTAAGTTGTTAAGGTTCTAAATTCATACTAATACCTGGATAATTGGAAAAAAATCGAAAAAATTAGAAAAATCCCTCCTCAATTCGCAAAAATGGTCAAAAAAGGGACCCCGCACCAACAGATACGGGGCCAAATAAAGAAAGGAGAGAGTTGAGTAGAAGAACTTGTCTAGTGGCGCGTAATACTCACTTTGGCGACGCATTTAGCATAGAGTTCCGAAGGAAGTTCAGAATCTCCTCCGCACGCCGGCGGCGAGTACGACTTGGGAATGAGGAATGCTGCCACTTCTTCGGCATCCTCATCGGTTCCGCCAGTGACGATATCGCAAGACCAATATCCTGCTTTGGAAATGTAGCAAGTAGGCTCAGCCCAAGTCGGCTTATTCCACCAGCCACCATCGACGCAGATATACACTGCGACTTTGTACTTGGCAGTGTTGACTCCGACAACCTTGCCCCTCAAATTTTCACTCCACGTTCCTTTCTTTGGGACATGCGTGAATTTGATCGAAGGAGAAGCTGCCAAAACGGCCACACTCGTCACAAATACCATCAGACAAACGATAGTTAGAATTCGTATTTTCAATGTACCAGACCCCCTTTGAATAAGATGTTTTCGAATTCCATTCATATTATCAGGTTTTAGCGATTAGAAAAAAATGGAATATATCTGAAAAAGAAAAATCCATTTGATTTTTATGATATTATAGAGATATGCCAAATGTTAAATTATTTTTCCAAATCCATAAAATCCGTATAATCATATATACAATTTTATTTTTAATAATTTCTTCAAGCATGATTTGCTATTCATATTATCAAAAAGCCCAAAATCGGCAAATACAATCAAAAGAACAACAATTAATTACCGAATCCCAAAATTTTAACGCTGCCCTGAAAAAATATAAGGTTGTAAATAAAAAATATTTAGATCTCAAAAATCAACAAGTTGACGTTACTTTAGCGCCAAATGATCTAAAAAGTGCAAAAAAAGAATTATTTAAAAACTATGACTATAAAAAAATGGAGACAATTCTGGCAAAAATAACCATCTATTTGCAAACACAAGAAGATAAAAAAAATGAAGAATTAAGATTATTTGCCGAAGCCGAGCAAAAAGCTCGATTAGCCGCCGAAGAAGAGGCTAAAAAAGGCACAATTACCGGAATTATTAAAGAAGGTGACACTAACATTTTAAAAGCGACCATCGTCTTACTTAGCGGCAAAACAATTGTTGCCACCACAACAACTGCTGCCGATGGCAGCTATACGATCAGGGCAAATTTTGGTAAATACACGCTTCAAATTACAAAAAGCGGCTATGCGACAACCAGGCAATCAGTCGAAATCATCGCCGGCCAATCAATCGCGCTGGCTGCTGCCATTACCAGATCAGTTCCGGTTGCTGTTTCATCTGGATCATCTAGCACTACCAATAGTAGCTACATAAAAAAGACAATTGATACATCAAGAGGCACTTTCACTATTCACCTGCTTACAATGAATCTTGGAAATGGCGCCATCAAGGTCAAGACAGATACGGCCGATGATAATGATTGTCTAAATGATTGTCCGGTCAAATCACTCCAATCAATGGTAAATCTAAATGGCGGTTTTGCCGGCATGAATGGAACCTATTTTTGTCCAACCGACTATTCAAGTTGCGCAGATAAAAAAAATACTTTTTTCTGGAAAATATACAATTCTCGCCTCTCAAAAATGATCAATAATACTAATGGTCTTGGAGAAATTGATCCTTTTTTGATTTTTGATGAGAATGGAAAACCAACCTATCTAAATCAATGGAATAACCGTGGCGGTTATAGCTATACTGCTGGAATAAACAGTTTTCCTCGCTTGGTCGAAAATGGTCAAAATATTTTAAATGTAGATTCACTAGATACAAAACAAAGATCGACCAAATCAAACAGAGGAGCACTTGGAATAAAAGGTACAACACTCTACGGGGTGATTTCACTGAGCTCAACCGTTGTCGATTTGGCCGAGATTATGAAAAGTTTAGAAGTTGACAGCGCCCTCAATATAGATGGCGGCGGATCAAGCGCCATCTATTATAATGGTGCCTACAAAGTCGGCCCCGGCCGATCATTGCCAAATGCAATCATATTTACCGGGGGGTAAAAAGTTTCTTCTTGGCAATGTAAAAGAAGGAAAATGAAATCGATTTGGATCTTATTGATAAGTATAATATTCTTTATGTTATAATTATATTGTTATAAGGAGGAAAATGGAAAAATCAAATGAGCCACAGATGGGGACTTCTTTAAATAATTTACAATCTCATGAACCATTACCATCTACGATCACCCCAGAACCGATTGCGCCTAAATTAAATCCAAACATAATTAATCCGACAATTCCGCTCATTGAAGAAATATCGGTCAATACCCAGGCGGCAATAATCGCTAAAAACCCTTCGCGATCATACACCCTAAAAATCATCTTTCTTATCATTATTATATTTATTTTATGCGGCAGTATCTTTTTTGCCTATACTCAAAAATTAGGAATTTTTAAAAAAGAACAAGCACAAACTGCAACTCCAAAAACTCAAATTCAGACCAATACAAGTAATAACCAAATTTCATCTAGCCCATCATCTGCTACTCCTGTGGATAACCACATGACTGTAAATAATTTTGATCTGTCCATCCCTAATACTTTTAAAATTATCATCAATGGTAATAATATTATAGCCGCAACCCAAAACGGCGGCGTAAACGCGACCAATGGTGTAGCAATTACTGTGACATTGAAGCCAAAAGGGGATTTTGACAAAACCTTACTTTCCAATCAAAAATATTATTCTGAAAATAAAGTCAAAGGAACTTTAACTCTTGAAAAATCCCAAGCCATTAACGGTAAAAATATTCGCGAATATCGAATTAATGGTAATAATGGTTTTTATAATTACGTCCAAGTTCATAATGAGGTAAAAATTGCGGATAATTATTATGTGGCGACTTATAAAGCAAATTTAGGCACCGCTTCTGTGGTATCACAGGAGAATCTCAGTAGCTATTACAATATATTAGGTTCAATAAAAAATAAATGAAAACATTATATAAATTATTTTTAATCAGTTGTTTATCATTCGCGTTTCTCTGGCCAAAAATTGTTTTTGCCAGAGAAAATATTATTAATTGGTATATCAAAGAT
>VFKW01000085.1 GCA_009885355.1 Candidatus Berkelbacteria bacterium | reverse complement strand
CATCCTGAGCTTGCCGAAGGATCTAGCGAGTTCACCGAGCGGTTCTCGTTAATGCGGCTGACACCTAGATTCTTCGTCTGACGACTCAGAATGACAAAATAGAACATATCGCTGACTAATTAAGTGGAACATTTAGCTGACTTGCAACATACCCTCTTGTGTGTTTGATATATAATCTTATACATAAATACCAAGCAGTTTATGCCTGGTATTTACGTAGTTTGTATTAATAGTTGTTATTCGTGTCTTAGGGCTTCTATTGGGTCCTTTTGGGCGGCTCTGAGGGCTGGTCAGGTGATAGAGGTTATAAAAAAAGAGGCAATTGTTCATTGCCTCTATAATAAGTTGTGTATTTTAATTTCGACTTATTTCTATTTCGATTCCTTCTTTAGTTCTTATATTTGAAAATCTTTTTTGTACTTCCGCTTTCCATGGATCAAAGATTCTATGAAAAGCATTCATTATGTCTTCTCTGGCGAGACCTACAGATGCCAGCCACTTGTCTGTATCATCTGGGTCTTCTTCGTTTATCGTGCTGCACATGTCAAGAATATTTGGTTCGAAATCTGCATATAGGAATCCACCTGTCTGTATTCGTTCAAGAACTATCGTCTCAACTTTATGGAATAATATCCATTCTTCCAGCGTGATATTTGCAGAATCAGGTAAGATAAAATCTCGACCAATAATTAATTGTCCGAGAATATTGCTGGTCTCAGACGTGCATTTCTTTTGAAATTCTATCTGGTTTTCTAGCGCATTAATATACGCTTCTAGGGGATTTTTCCCTGTATCTATGAAGATTACTACTGGCTTAATTGTCAAGATTCATCACCCCCTCATTTTTTTCTATAATATCATATTTTTTAATTTTAATCAAGAAGAATGATATTTAGTAGTTGGTAGAATGATAATGGTTGGAATAAGGAATAATGGGGAGACCAAAGTAGATCCTGAATGAGATCCTGAAACAAGTTCAGGATGACAAGGTTTGGGTTGAGAAGGTTTATTCGTGTCTTAGGGCTTCTATTGGGTCCTTTTGGGCGGCTCGCAGGGCTGGCCAGATGCCGAAGATCACGCCGATGATAGTGGAGAGGCCGATAGCGATGGCGATGATCTGTGGGGTGATTTCGGGGTTTAGAGTGGTATTTGCTTTGATGGCCCAAGTGGAGGCAAAGGAGATGGCCAAGCCGATAAGTCCGCCGAGAAGTGTGATGATGACTGCCTCGATGAGGAATTGGAAAAGAATGGCAGAACGGCTAGCGCCGACGGCTTTGCGTAAGCCGATTTCCTTGGTGCGTTCGGTGACAGTGACTAACATGATATTCATGATGCCGATGCCGCCGACGATCAGGGAGATGGCAGCGATGGCGGTGACCATAGTGGTAGCTAGACTCAAGAATTGATCAAATAAACCGAGTAAGTCCTCTTGGGTCATGACAGTGAAGTTTTCCTCGCCTTTGTGGCTTTTGAGGAGGGCTTTTTGAACGGCAGCTTTGACGACTTTAACATCGGCGTTGTCATTGCCTTTGATCATGATGCGGTAGATCTTGACCTGATCTTTGTTTAGAGAGGTGGCGGAGTCAAATGGGATGAGGGTCATATTGTCGTATTCATTTGATACAACACTGCTTTTTGGTTTTTCAAAAATACCGACGACGGTGAATTCTTGGTTGCCGATGGTGACTTTTTTGCCTATAGGATTGGAATTGTTGAAAAGAGTTTCTTTTAGGCTGTAAGCGACAATGATGGATTTGTCTTTTTCATTGTCTTTGAATGAGCGGCCTTGGCCGATTTTTAGCATATTGACTGACTGGAGGAAAGCGTTGGTTGTACCCATTACTACCGGAGTAGCGCTTTTGCCTTTGTATTTGAAAGGGCTGGAAATCATGGTCATCGGGGCGACGGATTTGACGCCGGGAACTTTTTTGAGGACTGTTAGGTCTTTTTCGGTCAAGATGTCGGCGGCGATGAATTGGGCTGGATTGGCTTGTTGGGAGCCGCCTTTTATGTTTTTGGTATCGATTTTTCCACCGACGACAGCCATGACATTGCTGCCTAAGCCTTCAATGATGGATGAGACGTCATTTTTTAGACCTTGTCCGAGGGAAATGAGGACGATGACCGAGGTGACGCCGATGACGACGCCCAAGATGGTCAGCATGCTGGTGATTTTGTTATTCCAAATGGATGAAAAGGCGCCTCGAATATTATTAATCATTTTTTTCTCCTTCTACAACCTCTCCGTCAAAAATGTGGATAGTTTTTTGGCATTGGTTCGCGATCTTTTCATCATGAGTAATGATGAGGATGGTTTTGCCTTCGTCGTTTAATTTTTTTAGGATTTCCATGATCTGGCGGCCAGATTTGGAGTCGAGATTGCCGGTTGGTTCGTCGGCTAGGATGACATCAGGGTTGTTGATCAGGGCTCTGGCGATGGCGATGCGTTGTTTTTCCCCGCCGGACATTTCGGTTGGTTTATGATTGACTCGATGATCGAGACCGACTTTTTTGAGTAATTCCAGGGCAGTTTTTTTGGTTGTTCCGTCCTGTTTAATATATGAAGCTGGGAGCATCACATTTTCAAGGGCGGTTTGTTTTGGAAGAAGATTGAAAGACTGGAAGATAAAGCCGATTTTCTCAGCTCGTATTTTAGCCAATTTACGATCGGACATGTTTAATGTCAAAAGTTCGCCATCGAGAAGATATTCTCCTTCGGTCGGGCGATCTAGAAGGCCGATGATGTTCATCAGTGTGGATTTACCGGAACCGGACGGTCCGACTATAGCAACCATTTCGCCAGGTTGGACTATAAAATCGATGCCATGAAGAACCGGGACTTCAAGCTTTTTGAGCTTGTAGGTCTTTTTGATAGAGTTGAGTTGTATTATATTGTTCATAATTTAATTATACATTGTTTTTGGGTTAAAAAAATAGCCCCGACATAGTGTCGGGGCGTTTCCTAGAGGTAGGGTTGGTTGGGTTAGTTTTGTTTGGGTAGGTGGGTGTCCGTAATTTGTATGTCTGTAAGGTTCATGATATCTATCAATCTTTTGATTATTCTTGATGTGATAATGGCACAATTTCCATGTTGATCATGGATTTTGTTTTGAAGTCTAACCAGGATTCCAAATGGATTAGCCAACATGAGAGTAACTCCTGAACAATCGATCATTAATCCTTCAGTTTCCCGAAAGATTTCGTTTGCTCGAGCTTCTTCAATAGCTTCTTCGATTAGGCAAGCATTGAAATCATCAAACTCGCCTTTAAGGGATAGGATGGGTAGTTTTCCCTCATCTTGATTAATAATTTCTACGAAACCGTATGGTTCGGGCTCGCATGTATTATTAGTGTTTGTACCTCCTGCAGTTTGGGTAGTAATCTTCGTCTCCTCCTTTTATTCTTGCTTTAATACTTTGGCATGGAATCTTACTTTACTCGTTTTTAAATAAAATGTCAATAGTTAAATGTGATAATTTAATTGTCAAGAAGATTATCCTATGTTAAGATAATTTTTGAGTAGGAGAAAAAATGGAACTAAGTAAAAAAGAAGTGGAGCATATCGCGCTTCTATCTCGAATTGAAATAACAGACCAAGAAAAAGAGAATTTTTCTCATCAGTTGAACGATATTTTGAATTATGTGGGCAAGCTTACAGAAGTTAATACTGACACGGTTTCCCAAACAGCAAGGGTAAATGAATTGCAAAATGTTTTAGCCGAAGATAAGGTAGAGAAATCTGTAGTTAGCCGAGAGGCGCTTTTGTCGAATGCGCCGGATAAATTTGATGAATATTTTAAGGTTAAAACTGTGTTGGAGTAAGCATGAAAGTTGATTTTTTGGATGAACTTACAATAAATACGGCTTCAGAAATGCTTTTGGGTGGAAAAATTACTTCAATTGAGTTGACGGAAGCATATTTGGATTTTATCGAGAGTAAAGATAAAGAAATAAATGCATTTGTGACAGTCGATAGAGATGGAGCTATAAAACAGGCTTGCGAGGCAGATAAAAGGATTGCCTCTGGCAAACGACTTGGTAAATTGGACGGAGTGCCGATCGCGATCAAGGATAATATGTCTCAAGAGGGAGTTCGAACGACGGCTTCGTCGAAGATTTTAGAAAATTATATCGCACCTTATGATGCGACAGTGGTTTCGAAATTGAAAGTGGCCGGGGCAGTTATCTTGGGTAAAACAAATATGGATGAGTTTGCGATGGGCTCGTCGACGGAAACTTCGTATTTTGGTGTAACAAAAAATCCTTGGGATCTCGAGAGAGTGCCTGGCGGATCATCTGGGGGTTCAGCAGCTGCAGTTGCAGCTGATATGTGCGTGGCTTCGCTCGGTTCAGATACAGGCGGATCGATTCGTCAGCCGGCAGCTTTTTGCGGAGTTGTTGGATTTAAGCCGACGTATGGAGCGGTATCGAGATATGGCTTGTTGGCGATGGCGTCTTCTCTTGATCAGATTGGACCATTTGCGAAAAATGTCGAGGATGCGGAGATTTTGTTTGAAGCGATTGTCGGGCACGACAAGATGGACAGTACCAGTTGTGATTTTAAATATGAAAAATTAGAGGCAAAAAAGGATTTAAAAGGGATAAAAATCGGCATTCCAAAAGAATTTTTTGAATCTGGACTGGAAGATAATGTTCGCAAGTCGGTTGAAAATGCGATCGGGGAAATGAAGAAAGCCGGAGCGGTGATTTCTGAAGTAAGTTTGCCACATACACCATATGCTTTGGCGACTTATTATGTTATTATGCCAGCAGAAGTGAGTTCAAACCTTGGACGATTTGATGGGATCAGATATGGTTTATCGGTTCAGGGTAAAGATTTGCTGGATGGATATTTGAAAACACGAGCTGAAGGATTTGGCAGTGAAGTGAAACGACGCATCATGCTCGGAACGTATGTCTTGTCAGCTGGATATTATGATGCTTATTATAAGAAAGCGCAGAAAGTCAGAACTTTGGTTAAAAAAGATTATGATGAGGTGTTTAAAAAAGTGGATGTTTTAGTGACTCCGGTGACGCCTACATTGCCTTTTAAGATCGGGGAGAAGGCGAGTGATCCGTTGGCTATGTATTTATCAGATGTGATGACTGTGCCAATAAATATTGCTGGCGTGCCTGCCTTGGTAATGCCTTGTGGGATCGTCGATAAATTGCCGGTTGGATTGCAGATCATTGGCAAGCCTTTTGAAGAGAATAAAATATTTCAGATAGCAGGAGTGTGCGAGAAGCTAATAAGCTAGTAAGCTGGTAAGCTCGTAAGCAATAAGCCCCGAAGGGGGCCCGTTGGGGCTAATAAGCTAGTAAGCAATAAGCAGTAAGTAATTCTCGAGAAATTCGAGACATGCAGAAAGGAACCAAAATGGGAAAGAATCAGAGATCCAGAAAAGAGGGGAAAGTTGAACAGAAAAAGATGCGAAAAGAGATCGTTAATCAAAGAGGAAAAGAGCGATTTTGGGGCATAGCTAATCCGTTGATAAAAATCTTTTCGGCACTTTTATTTACCACTTTGATATTGACTGTGACACATTTTGCGATGGGGAAATTGGATGATCATAATAATAAGCCAAAAGTCCAGGTTTCTAAAGAAGCTTTGATTAAAACTGATAAGGGTATAATCAGGTTTGCTTTTTATAAAAATGATGCACCTAAAACGGTTGAGAATTTTAGCTTGCTAGCCGAACGTGGGTATTATAATGGGACAAAATTTCACAGGGTTGAGGATGGATTTGTGATCCAGGGCGGCGATCCTTTGAGTAAGGATGGTGATCCGGCAAATGATGGCACTGGCGGGGAAAGCGCTTGGGGCGGAAAATTTAATGATGAATTAAATAAGGATACGGATAGTTATAAAACAGGATATAAGGCTGGAACGGTGGCGATGGCAAATAGCGGTGTAAATACAAATGGAAGTCAGTTTTTCATCTGTTTGGAAGATCAAGAAAAATTGCCTAAAAATTATACGATATTCGGACATATTACAACAGGTATGGATGTAGTGAAGAAGATTAAAAAAGGTGATGAAATGAAAGAGGTTAAATTGGTAGATGTGCCGGTGGCTTCGGAGGTTAAGTAGCAGGGAAACATGAGAATAAAGAATAATGAATAGGGAATATGGAAGCTGGTAAGCAGTAAGCCCCGAAGGGGCCCCGTTGGGGCTAGTAAGAATTAAGCTACGAGTGGGTTATAATAAATGTGAATGGATTCCGGTTCTGGGAGCCCCTCCCGACCGGAATGACGTCTAGGGGGTGACGAGGTTGGGACTAGGATTAGTTTAAAAAGAAGGTGTATATGTTTAAGACTTTGGGTAAGATAATACGATTTATTTTTGGCGGGGGCGGGAATAGTCGGCAGGGGAGCCGAGGGGTTTTGGATCGTCAGATGATTGCCACGAAGTGGGCTGAGATTGAGCAGTTGATGGAATTGGGCGGTCCGAGTCGTTTTAAGGCCGCAATTATGGATGCTGACAAGCTTTTGGATTATACCCTTCGGGGAAAGGGTTACAAGGGTGAAACACTGGGTGAACGTCTAAAATTTGCCAGCAGCAAGATGGATAGATCGACACTTGATGCGGCGTGGAATGCGCATAAATATCGCAATAGAATCGCGCATGAAATCGATACTGATGTGATGCATTTTGAAGTTAAAAAGCAGATTGAGAATTTTAAACGAGTGTTTAGGTATTTGGGAGTGCTTTAGTAGTTAGCGGGGGTAAATGTCAAATGTCAAATTTCCAATGTCAAATCAATCCGCTAACTGGCGGAAAAATCCAAATGACAAAGGGAGAGGACAAAAGAATTTAATTGTTTATATGGTTGGTTTTTGGCATTTTTGGCATTTGAGTTTGATTTGACATTTGACATTGGAAATTAGGATTTATATTGGGGAGGTTTTTATGAAATATGAAGCTGTTATTGGGCTTGAAATACATGCGGAATTGAATACTAAAAGCAAGATGTTTTGTCGATGTCAAAATGATCCTTTTCATAGTGCGCCAAATGAAAATATTTGTCCTGTTTGTGTTGGTCTGCCTGGAGTATTGCCGGTGATGAATAAAAAAGCTATTGAGTGGACGATGATGGCCGGGTTGGCTTTGAATTGCAAAATTAACAGATTTAGCAAATGGGATCGTAAAAATTATTATTATCCTGATCTACCAAAGGCTTACCAGATATCTCAATACGATCTTCCTTTGTGTTATGAGGGTTTTTTAGATATTAATATTGCCAATGAAGTACGAAAAATTGGCGTGACTAGGATCCATCTGGAAGAGGATACGGGTAAATTGATTCATCCAAAAGGGGAGAATCATTCGCTGGTAGATTATAATCGATCAAGTGTACCTCTGATGGAATTGGTTACGGAGCCTGACATCCGAACAGGTAAAGAAGCGGCGGCTTTTGGGCAAGAATTGCAGATGATTTTGCGAGCTTTGGGGATTTCAAAGGCAAATATGGAAAAAGGGGAGATGCGAGTCGAGGTAAATATTTCACTTCGAGAAGTCGGGGTGGAAAAATTTGGTACAAAAGTTGAGGTGAAAAATTTAAATTCTTATATGGCGGTGGAAAAATCGATCGAGTATGAGATGAAGCGTCAGGCAGAGATCCTCGATCGGGGTGAGAAAATTATTCAAGAGACGCGTGGCTGGAATGAGGATAAAAAAT
>VFKW01000131.1 GCA_009885355.1 Candidatus Berkelbacteria bacterium | reverse complement strand
GGTATGATTTGATTAAATCTTGTTCACAGATTGTGAATGAGAGAGGCTTTGTTTGTGATTGGAACCATGCGCTTGCCTGCGCCGTATAGTAGACTAACGGCGTAAATGGAGGAAATAATGCGTTCCAAAGGAAAAAAGAAGAAGCTTTTCTGGCTGGTATTTGCTGTTTTAGGGTTTGCGCTATTTATTGATGCGGTGATTATTGAGCCGCGCAGCCCTGTGCTTACAACCTATAATGTGGCAATCCCCAATCTTCCTGCGAATATGGACGGTTTTCGGATAGTGCAGCTTAGCGATATACACAGGCGCAAGACCGTGCCGGATTCAGTTATCAAAAAAGCAGTTCAGATAGCAAACTCCACACATGCGGATGCTGCGGTTTTGACAGGCGATTATGTCGGAAAGGAACCAGGCAATATCGCGATGTCTGCGCAGATGCTTTCGGGTCTCAAAACCCGGCTGGGATCATACGCGGTGCTTGGCAATCACGACCACTGGACCGACGCGAATGCCGTCAGAAAGTCTTTCAAAGCCCATGGAATTACTATCTTAAATAATGAGAGCGCCCGGCTCGCTAAAGGGCTCTACCTGGCGGGTATAGATGACCAATGGACCGGTTCGCCGGACGTTAAAGCAGCTTTTAAAAATGTTGGTAAGACAGATGCCTGCATAATGCTGAGCCATACGCCGTTAGCAGTCGATCTATTCAAAGGTCATCGCGGATTGCTGATCACCGGCCACACGCATGGCGGCCAGGTGATGATCCCCTTTGTGCCTCGAAATCGTCTTCCTGGTCTGCGCGGCTGGAAATACATCAAAGGCTGGTATAAAGTGGGAAATATCCTGATGTATGTGAACAGAGGCATCGGGATGATCAATCCACCGGTGAGGTTTCTGTGCAGGCCGGAGGTGACACTTTATATTTTGCACCCAGCTAAAGATGGGAAGACGAAGGTGGTGAATAAATAGCTTTGCCCCTTGCAGGGCAATCGCACGTATAATCTTTATGTGAACAACCGTGCTTGCTTGTCATTGAATAAAAGCATATAGCCGTTACGTTGCGCCCTCACCCCAGCCCTGATATGGAGGGGCCTTGTCAAGTCTGCACGACCTCTCTCGCGGCAAGTTTTTCTCAAGCAATGCTTACATCTTAATACCTTGTTCCAATTAAGAGCTCTGACGGGACGGGTATGGCTGCTTCGACGGTTGTATCAGCCTGATATACGCGGGTTGGTTACCGCACAATACTGATTCGTCTGGAGCTGCCTACATCTCTCGTCGCGGATAGGAGTGTTTTGCAACACTCCCCCACCGAGGGCTGTCTAGGGTTTCTCCTACCATGCCAGGAACCCGTCCCATCAAAATTGAAAATCTCAAGTAAAGCGCGCCATGCGCTATGTTGTCACATCTAGCTTTTTCGGTGATTTGTGGCATACATTATTGCAGGCAAATCACCGAAAAAGCGGCTGGTCAAGAAATTACGTAACGTCCTAAGCCGCTTTGCTCAGAACTTCGTCGCCGCATTGAGTCATTGCAGCCCATATAAAGCCCGCCAATTCACGAGCCACAGCAACAGCAGCTTTTTTGCTTTCTATCCTGTTGGCCAATCTCCAAAACTTCTTATATAGGCGATGCTGAGCTTTCCAACTAAGATTTATCACTTCCGGGCTTTGCCCTGCTTGACGAACTCTAAGTCTAGCGCCAACTGCCGGTTTATGTCGGTAATTCCACGCTGCCTCCATCAACACGTGGCGGCAGCGGCTGTTGCCTGCCTTCGTGATGCTGCGCCGCTTAGAGCTGCCGCCAGATTGATGACAGCCAGGAACCAACCCAAGATATGACATCAATTGCTCGGCGCTGGCGAATCTGCTGAAATCACCGATCTCCGTCACCAGAACCATAGCGCTATGAGTATCTATCCCCCGAAAACATCTCAGACGACCGATGAGATCCTTGTAGGACTCAGAAAATGCAATCTCTTCTATCTGCTTGTCTAGCTCTCCAAGACGGTCCAGCTTATAGTTGAGAAGAGCCAAATACTCTTGCAATACAACACCATCAGCCCCATCGAGTTTCAGACTGCGCAAATATCGCCAGTGTTTGTCAGTCCAATTATCACCACCTCGGAAAATGAACCCATGAAGTTGCAAGAACTTCAATATATAGTGCTTGGACTGCCTGACTTCTTTGGACATTGTTTCACGGCATCGAACAAGACCTCTTGTAGACTCCTCTTTTTCAGTCGGTATGTGAATGAATGTCAGTTCACCAGCACGGTAGAGCCGCCCCAGCTTCCTAGCATCCCGCCGATCAGTCTTCACATGATCTCCAGGACGCGTCGGAATCAGACTAGGTGCGGCAATCTCACAATTTACCCCCATCTCTACAAGCCATCGATGAAGAACATAACCGCAACTGCTTGCCTCGTAGCAACAGCGCAAATCGTATTCCTCTCGCCAACGATTGAAAACCTTCTTAACGACCAATGAATCATTGGCAAAAGACTTTTCAAACTTCGCCTCACGCTCATCACCAACAAATAATGCGGCAACGATACTATCCTTATGGACATCTAAACCTACATATGCAATACTTTTCATGGACTGACTCCTTTCGTAGCACGTATTTTATCAATATCTACATGCCACGAAGGTCGTCAGTCCCTCCATTATATCTCTCCCCCAGGAGAGGGAGCT
>VFKW01000160.1 GCA_009885355.1 Candidatus Berkelbacteria bacterium | reverse complement strand
CGGCGGTTATATGGCAGCTCCAGCCTATGGCGGAAATGCAGCTACTCCAGCTTACGGCGGATATGGTTATGGCGCAGGTGACACATTGGGCGGATTGATCGCATTAAATGGTTTGTTCGGTACATCCAGTATCATTGATGGGGACGACAATTCTACCATGTCAACTGGTTCCAGGGATTTGGCAGGATTAATCGCAGTTCAAAACACAACCGTCCGATAAGGAATGTTTGAGTCTATGAACTAAAGATTCTAAATCACGGCCGAAAGGCCGTGATTTAGTTTTGTTTTTGAGTTTGTAATTATATTACAACAACAATAATAATTTACGCTGCATTAGGATTATATTCAGATGAACAATAATAATCAAAAGGTTATAATCAAAATAATAAGAGAGGAGGTGGAAATTATGAAACTATCCATTATAAAAATATTATCAGTTTTTCTATTAGCCGTAGTTGCCGTTATTGCATTTCGATCTGTTGCCGCAAATGCATGCGGGGCGCTAATACCGCCAGTCGCGCCACTTGGTGGCTACATCGCCACAGTCCCTCCGGTAGGTGGAGTTGTAGCTCCAGTCGCGCCACTTGGTGGCTACATCGCCACAGTCCCTCCGGTAGGTGGTGTTATCCCGCCAGTAGTCTGCTAATAAAGTAAGATTTTTACATCGTGATATTTTGATTTAGCATCTTGGTAAATATCACACAGATAATAAATCTTAATTTGCTAGACTAAATATATTGGAAGGAGGTGTTAATCATGAAAACTCTCATAATAATATTAATTGTGTTTGTCTTTGGGATAGGAATATTCATAGCAAAACCCACAAATACCTCGGCAGCGACAGTAGTCAGGACAACAACAAGAGGTGTCGGGGTAGGATCTTCTGCTCGTAATCTGGCCGGATTGATTGCTGTAAATAATCTGACTAGCCCATATAGATATGGTGGCTACGCCGCCACGCCTTATTACGGCGGATACATCGCCACCCCTCCGTCAGTCTATGGTGGTTATTTTGTCCCTCCAGCCAACGCTCTTGGAGGTTTAATTGTCCTAAATGGCCTATTCGGGTCAGGCAGGATCATCTAATTATTAGATTATCCAAGTCGCTAAAATACACGATCTTTCGGTCGTGTATTTTAAAAAAACCTTGTTTTTATGATAAGAAAGCTCAGAATTTAATAGTTTTCAAATTAGACTTGCGATCACCTCGCTAAAAACTATATAATAAGATTATGAAACAATATGACATTGGAATTATCGGCGGCGGCGCTTCGGGCACAATGGCGGCCATTATCGCCGGACGTGCCGGAAAATCAGTCGCCATTTTCGAAAAAAATCCGGCCATCGGCCGAAAGATTTTAGCAACCGGAAACGGCCGATGCAATCTGACCAATAAAAATATCCAAATAAATCGCTATTATGGTAGCAATATAAATCTCATAAAATATATTTTAGAAAGATTTGATGAAACCAAAACCATCAGTTTTTTTGAATCCCTCGGATTAATATTAAAAGAAGAAGAAAATGGCAGAATTTTCCCAAGGACAAATCAAGCCTCCAGCGTCCTAAAAGTTCTCGAAGATGAATTAAAAAGACTAAATATAAACATCAAAACAGAGTCCAAAGTGGAGCAGATTTCAAAAAACAAATCCTGGAAAATTGAATTTGCCGAAGGCGAGCCGGTAATTTGTAAAAATTTGATCATTGCCACCGGCGGCAAGGCATCGCATCATTTAGGATCATCCGGCGATGGCATTTTTTGGTCCAAAAAACTCGGCCACAACATCATTCCGATTTATCCCTCCCTCGTGCCGATCGAAACCATCGAAACCTGGCCAAAGGAAATGCAGGGCTTGAAAATAAACGCCAAGGTCAAGATGACCGTTGATGGCAAAATCGTCAGTGAAAAAACGGACGATTTGCTGTTTACGCATTATGGCATTTCCGGCCCTGCCGTCATGGGGCAGGCCAGATTTATCGCCCCCTGGATTGAAAAATGCAATGTCGAAGTCCAAATTGATACCTATCCTGAAGGAAATTTAAAAGAATTGGACGATGTTATCAGAAAATTGTTTGATGCCAGTGGATCCAAATCAGTCAAAAATGCCTTATCTGGTTTAGCGCCTGTCAGTTTGATCCAGACAGTCTTGAAAAATAACAAAATCGACCCGACCAAAAAAGCCGCCATCTTCTCAAAAGAAGAAAGATTGTTAGTCGCTAGAAGTTTAAAAGAGATGGTCCTAACCGTAAAATCTCTGCGGCCATTCAAAGAAGCTCAAGTTTCCATGGGCGGAGTCGATCTCAAAGAAGTTGATGAAAATCTAGAATCCAAAAAAATTAAAAGCCTGTTTTTTTGCGGTGAAGTCCTCGATGTTGATGCCGATTCCGGTGGATTCAACCTGCAATGGGCCTGGTCAAGCGGCTTTTTAGCCGGAAAATCCGCCGCAAAGAATTGATTTTTCAGCCAATTAATATTAAAATTAATATAGCAAAGCTTATTGTCTTTTATATATTTTTAAGACATATTGCAGCTCAAGCCTTAGCTTGCAACCTGCCCGTCAGGGGCTTAATACCCCGAAGGGGCCCCCTTTGGGGCTTAATACTATATACTTAATACACCCGATGGGACATCGGGCTAGGAGGGGAAAATGGAAGTTCGTGATTTTATATTTGAAAATTTAATTCCTTATGATGGGGATGCCAGTTTTCTACACAAACCCAGTAAAAAAACCGATGATCTCTGGCATCAATGCAAATTGCTGCTGAAAAAAGAGCGTGAAAAAGGCGGAGTTTTGGCAGTTGACGTCAAAATCCCTTCTTCAATCACGAGTCATAGTCCAGGCTATATCCACAAAGAATCAGAGGTCATTTTTGGCCTACAAACCGATGCTCCTCTCAAGCGTGCCATCAAGCCATTTGGCGGTATTCGTGTTGTCGAGACTGCTTGTATTGAACATGGTGTTGAAGTCGACCCGAAAGTTTCTGAAATTTTCAATAAATATCGTAAAACTCACAATGACGGCGTTTTTGATGGTTATACCGAAGAAATGCGCCTTTTGCGCAAAACCGGTATTGTCACTGGTTTGCCAGACGCCTACGCTAGAGGAAGAATTATTGGCGATTATAGACGCGTTGCCCTTTTTGGCATCGATCGTTTGATCGAAGAAAAGCAAAAAGATCTCGCTGGTTTGGTCGGTGAGATGACCGATGACCTCATCAGATTACGAGAAGAAGTCAATGAACAAATCCGCGCTTTAGGCGAGATCAAGCAAATGGCCAAATCTTATGGTTTTGATATTTCTCGTCGTGCTATTACGGCCAAGGAAGCCGTCCAGTGGACATATTTTGCCTATTTGGCTGCCCTTAAAGAGCACGACGGCGCCGCCATGAGTCTCGGAAATGTCAGTGGATTTTTTGACATATATATAGAGCGTGACATCAAAGCTGGCAAATTGACCGAATTGCACGCCCAAGAACTGATCGATCAATTTATCATCAAATTGCGCATGGTTCGCCAATTGCGCACCAAAGATTATGACGCCCTTTTTGCTGGCGACCCGACTTGGCTGACCGAATCCTTAGCCGGCAGTTGGAAAAACGGCCAGCACAAAGTCACCAAAACAACCTACAGATTCCTGCAAACACTTTACAATCTCGGCGCATCTCCAGAGCCAAATTTGACTGTATTGTGGTCCAAAAACTTGCCCGATAATTTCAAAAATTTCTGCGCCAAAGTCTCCATCGAGACTTCATCGATTCAATACGAAAATGACGACGAAATGCAAGCAGTTTGCAAGGGTGATGATTATTGCATCAGCTGCTGCGTGTCGCGTCTTGAAACCGGCAAAGAAATGCAATATTTTGGCGCTCGTTGCAATATTGCCAAGGCCCTACTCTTGGCATTGAACGAAGGAACAGACGAGATGATGGGCCTAAAAATCCTTGATGGCATCGATCCTTTGCCTGACGGCAAATTGGATTATGACAAAGTCATGCGCCGCTACAAAAAAACCCTGCAATATCTCGCCAAATCCTACGTCAACACCATGAATGTCATCCACTATATGCACGACAAATATTATTATGAGCGATCTCAGATGGCCCTGCATGATACCAATTTAAAACGAAATATGGCTTTTGGCATCGCCGGCCTTTCCGTTGTCGCCGATTCCTTGTCTGCCATCAAATACGCCGACGTCGAAGCCAAGCGCGACAAAGAGGGGATCACTGTCGGTTTCAAAATCGAAGGCGAATATCCAAAATACGGCAATGATGACGATAAAGTTGACTCAATCGCCGAAGAAATTGCCGAATTTTTCTCCCTGGAATTAGCTAAAAATAAAATCTATCGCAATGCCAATCCAACCATGTCGATTTTGACCATTACCTCAAATGTTGTCTATGGCCACAAAACTGGTGCCACGCCAGACTCTCGAAAAGCCGGCGAGCCATTTGCCCCCGGCGCCAATCCGATGCACGGCCGCGACACCCATGGCGCCATCGCCTCGCTAAATTCGGTCGCCAAATTAAAATACAAATATTGCCTAGACGGCATCTCCAATACTTTTTCAGTTACTCCGAGCACACTCGGTAATACCCAAGAAGACCAGATCCAAAATCTCAGAAATATGATCAACGGCTATTTTGCCAAACACGCCCATCATCTAAATGTGAATGTGATGAACAAAGAAACTCTCCAAAAAGCCATGGCTCATCCTGAGCAATATCCTCAATTAACCATAAGAGTCTCCGGCTACGCCGTCAATTTCATAAAATTATCCCGCGAACAACAAGAAGAAGTCCTCGCCAGAACCTTCCACGAGAGTATGTAAAAAATAAAATATAAAAAATCGGCAGGATAATAATCCTGCCGAAATAATCTTTCTCTCAGGCTTTGAGGCCTGAAAGATCTTTTCTGGCATTTTCTATAAATGCATTAATATCCCTGACGAGCTGATCGAATGCGTCCTGAGTGATCTTAAGATCAGCCAAGGTGTAGTCATCATCCTTCAGTGCCTTGTTGATTAAGACGATGTACGTAGAGGAGCTACTGTTTATTTTTCTCGCATCCTCAAGGTGTCGAAGTCCATCAAATAGATGAATTTCTCTGACGAGCTGATCGAATGCGTCCTGAGTGAT
>VFKW01000066.1 GCA_009885355.1 Candidatus Berkelbacteria bacterium | reverse complement strand
GGCACAATGGAAAGTGCCACAAGTCAGAAATGTGAACCCGATAGCGCCTTTTTTGGCATTGAGAGATACTCGAAATGATCTGGTAAAAGAACAGAAACAGCTCAAAAGCGAGATTGAAAAAAAACAAACATTGATCAATGCTGCAAGCCAGACTGAAGGCAAAGATATTGAATCATCTAAATTAATTAGCCAATCGCAAAATTTAAAAGATAAAGTCGGTTTGAGTGAAAAAAATGGAGCCGGTGTTGTCATTACCCTTGATGATGCCCCAAGCGGACCCGGAACGGTTGATAATATTACACATGCAGCGGATCTGCGAGACATTGTAAATGTTTTATGGATCAATGGCGCTGAAGCGATTTCTATCAACAAAGAAAGAGTGGTAATGAATACGTCTATCGATTGTATTGTAAATACAATTTTGATTAATAATACAAAAACGACTCCACCGTTTACGATTTTAGCGATTGGCGATAGTTATAAACTGGAAAAAGCTTTAAAAGAACATCCTACATTGATTGATCTCTGGAAACGAACAAAAAATGATGGCGTTGTATTTAATATTAAAAATTCATGGAGGATAAAAATTGAACCATTTAATGGCTCTTTTATCCTGCATTATACAACCAAGGCAGAAAAATAATGAAAATACGAAAAAATATTCTTATATTAATCGGCGCATGCTTGTTTTTGGGTTTCATCTTATCCAGACAGTTTTTTTTACATAAACTAGTGGCAGAATCCACACAGCCAGAGCAAGAACAAGAGCTGGCTCTAGAAGTAAGCCAACTTATTAAAAGCAACCATGAATTGACGCTTGAAAAAAATAAATTAAACGAAGAATACTCATTATTATATAAAAATGTCGCTGATAAAAAAATGAATTTATCAACAGTTTCTAATTCAATTGAACAATATAACATTATACTAGGACTTGTGCCCGTCAAAGGCCCGGGGGTTACTATCTCATTTGATGAAATTTTGGATACTACTCAAATTACTGATCTTATCAATGCACTGCGAAATATTGGGATCGAAGCCTTGGTGATCAATGGAAAACGAATAACACCAACAACAGGATGGGACATAAAAACATTTTCATCCCCTTACAAAATTCAAGTGATCGGCAACAGTAAACTTATCAAAGAATCACTTGGGAGAAGAGGTGGAATAATGGAAAATATCGGTTTTTCCGGAAACGTGAGCGAAGAAAAAGATCTATATTTACCAGCTGTAAAGTAAATTTAAAATAATTTGGAGGTAAAAATGCAAAACGAACAAAAAATAATAGTTGACATACCACTTCGAACAATCCTAAAAGTATTTCTAACAGCGCTCGGCATCCTTTTATTATATTTACTCAAAGATGTTATCTTGCTTTTTATCTTTGTTTTAATTTTCTTCTCAGTTCTAAATCCAATTGTAACAAAATGGGAAGAAGAAATGTCTAGAAGAGCGGCGATCGCATCATTATTCTTTATTATATTGTTATTTATTATCGCCGCCGGACTTTTAATTGTTCCGCCATTAGTAACACAATTTCAATCATTTATCAATAATATTCCAGACTATCTAAAATCAATACCTACACTAAATGCAAATCCTGCTTTTAAAGAACTTCAAAAATCAGTTTTCTCACTCAGCGGACAAATCGGAAAATTCGGACTGACAATATTCAATACAACGGTTGGTTTTTTTGGAGGATTGGTAGCAATCTTTACCGTCCTTGTTTCGACTTTTTATCTTTTGTCTGAAAAAAATAATGCAGCAAAATTTGTTAAAAATCTTAATTTTAATCATAAAGAAGCTTATTATAAATTATTTGAGAGAATTGGTGAAAAACTTGGATTATGGATGCGTGGACAATTGCTATTAATGTTGATCGTTGGGGCCCTGGATTTTACAGGCTTATTAATCCTTGGGATTCCATATGCCCTGACACTTGGCGTTTGGGCGGGTTTAACTGAAATTATTCCTTATGTCGGACCAATCTTGGGGGCAATACCGGCTGTTTTGATCGCAATCTCACTTGGTCCAGTAAAGGCTCTATTAGTGGTCGCCGTATTTGTGATTGTACAACAGATTGAAGCACAATTTTTAGTACCAAGAATCATGAGTCGGGCAATCGGGCTAAGTCCGGTTATTATTATTTTTTCAATTTTGATTTTTGGCAAACTATTTGGACTGGTTGGAGTACTACTAGCTGTCCCAATCGCAGCGACTCTCGGAGTATTTTTCCATGAATATCCTGAGATATTTCAAAAAAAGGCTGAATAATATTTTTTTATTTTGTAGCTCAAGCTTGAGCTACGATTAACCCAGGCAAGCTAAAGCTTGAGCTACGATTAACCCAGGCAAGCTAAAGCTTGAGCTACGATACAATAAGAAAGTCTTTAGTTAATTAAAAAAGAGAGGCAAAGCCTCTCTTTTTTAATTAACTAAATTTATACCAGTAATGGCGAGATGTCAATCGAGCCGGCGTTTTGTCCGACAAGTGTACCTTTTGAAAGGACACTAACCTGCTCTTCGTATGACGGCTCATTACTTTGATAAATAATGCCAGTTGCGATCTTATCACCAAATTGTCTAGCTTTTTCAATGGCTTGACCGAGATCGGTTTTGTCGAAAGCGGGATCTTCATCAACTTTGTAAACACGCTCTTTGTAATAAGCTAATGTATTAACTTTGTTAAATGAGACGCAAGGAGAAAGGACATCTATAATAGCAAAACCTTTATGGGCGATGGCCTGGGAAAAAATTTCAGTTAACTGCATAATATCACCGGCATAACCGCGGGCAGCAAAGCTGGCACCACTGGCTAAGGCGATAAGAATAGGATTGATCGGCTTTTCAATGACACCATCAGGGGTGGCACTCGAGATGTAGTCCTTTTCACTAGTTGGGGATGTTTGACCCTTGGTCAAACCATAGATCTGATTATTATTGACGATGAGAGTCATATTTATATTTCGCCTTGAAGCATGAATAATATGGTTGCCACCTTCGGCATAAAGTCCGCCATCTCCGCCAACTGCGATGACATTCAAATCATGATTTGCAAGTTTGATGCCTTGTGCTAGGGGAACGGCGCGACCATGCAAGCCTGTAAAAGTATTCACCTCAACATAATCAGTAATCTTACTGGAACAACCAATATCTCCCACAAGGACAATCTCTTCCGGCCTAAGGCCAGAAGCAGAGAGAGCTTTTTTCAAACTGGCGATAAGAGAAAAATTTCCGCAGCCCGGACACCAAGTAATTTTAGTTTTGTTGTCAAATGATATATTATCAGTCATGTTTTACTCCTGTCTGGCTATGACCTATATGATGAGTCTCTTCATGTAAAACTGTTTTTTCAGATTCATTCTTTGGTTTTGTGGAAATAATTTTTTTCACTTTAGCCACTATTTCTTCAGGATAAAAAGGATTTCCATCATATTTCAATAATTGATGTTTGACCTTATGGCCGGTACATGCACGAATATATCTGGTCATTTGAGCGGTATAATTATTTTCAACCATCAAAGTTTCTTTTGTATTTTCAATGATCTGGGAGACAGTGGCGGCTGGAAATGGTTTTATATATAATAGGTGTAAATAATTTGCCTTAATGCCATCTGCTTCTAACATCTTTAGAGCATCAAGAATGATGCCTTTATTTGAACCCCAGCCTATAATTGTAAGATCAGCGTCTTTAGGACCATAAATAACTGGCTCGGGTAATTCTATTGCTAAT
Source organism: Candidatus Berkelbacteria bacterium (assembly GCA_009885355.1). Lineage (GTDB taxonomy): Bacteria > Patescibacteriota > UBA1384 > VFKW01 > VFKW01 > VFKW01. The sequence continues at coordinate 1,100 of VFKW01000066.1, read as the reverse complement.
GTCTCAATCTTTTTCATGCGCTTTTCAATCATTTGTGTACGCTCTTGGGAAACGTCTGTATCGTGCCCAGATTGATCATGCTCATAACTAGTTACGTGATTTAACATGTTTGGGACCCCTGGCAGCGAGCGTGGAGAAACGCCGTCTTCAGAATATGCATAACGTTGATAATCGGGCTTTGTCGGATCGGCAAATTTGCCGCGTTCGATGGCCCAATGCAATGTATTTGGTTTTTCCATGACTGAAATACTGCTGGAAAGGTATTTGTCAGTTAAAATAATGACTGGCAGTTGATATTTATCTGCCAAATTAAAGGCGTTAAAAGTTTCTTTGAGACATTCGGCTGGATCTCCAGGAGCGACAACGATATGCGGAAACTCGCCATGACCAGGATTTAAAACAAAATCAAGGTCTGACTGCTCTGTTTTGGTCGGCATGGCGGTCGATGGGCCGCTGCGCATACCTTCGACAACCACGAGCGGAACCTCGGCGATGCCGGACATACCCATTCCCTCGGTCATGAGGCAAAATCCGCCCCCAGAGGTGGCTGTCATGCTTCTGGCGCCAGAAAAACTGGCGCCGATGGCCATAATAATGGCGGAAATTTCATCTTCAGGTTCTTTGATGATCATATTGTAATTGTTTTGATTGGCGGCGAGATAGTCGAGAATTCCTGTAACTGGAGTCATCGGATAGATCGCAGCAAACTTGAGGCCGCCACGAATAGCACCGATTGATATGGCATCATTTCCGGTAATGAGAATTTGTTCAGGATTGGCAGTTTTGTGCTCGATAGTAAAACCAAAAGGCTGGTCATGTTGACCTTGAATATAACGATATCCCTTGAGGGCCGATTTAATATTTGTATCAATAACTTCCTGGCCTTTTTTGGCAAAAGTCTGCTGAAGTATTTTTTCCAAAACAGAAAAATCACCCTGGATAAGTCCGATGGCTGCACCTAAAGCGACTGTATTTTTCATAATCGGTGTGCCGCCAGCTTCTTTGGTGAGCGCGGCAAGAGGTATGCCATGAAAGTCAACATCTTTATATGATTCGTCGATTTTGACAGTATCTGAATCATAAATGACTGCCGAACCTTT
>VFKW01000046.1 GCA_009885355.1 Candidatus Berkelbacteria bacterium | reverse complement strand
TTAGCCCTGGTATTAATACTGGTCGGAATTATTTTTCTATTAGCCTTTTTTAAATTAGCTGGTCCAATCGGAACTTCCGCCCTCGACTTATTTACCAATCTTTGGGGCTTCTTCGGCTACATCTTCCCGCTAGCCTTTTTAGCTATCGGTATCAATCTGTTTAGATTTCGCGACGAGGAAATGCTCCGCGCTTCCGTCACCATTGGTCTTGTCGGCGCTTTTATCTCCATTCCCGCCATCGCTCCGCGAATCGGCGGCCAGTTAGGCAGTATGATCGCCAGCCTTTTCTCTTCTTTCCTCGGCGCTGTCGGCGGCACGATTGTTTTATTGATCATAAGCGTCATCTTTCTTCTGATCGCTTTCAACACAAATTTTGGCCAACTACTTGATCGCTGGCGTGCTGCAGGGGATAATGAAGAGGATGAAAAAGAAGAAAAACTCCCTCCCCAAGTCAAAATCAACGAACCCAAAGCTCCGGTTTTCGTGGCCGGCCATGCCAAATCACCATCCAATGCCAATCCTGCCCCGCAACAGACCAGCTTTATGTCCTCTCTGACCGATCAGGGTAAAAAATGGGAATTCCCACCCTTGGATATTCTTGAATATTCCACCACCAAAGCCGAATCCGGAAATATAAATAAAAATGTCACCACTATCGAAAAAACCCTTCGTGAATTTAATATTGACGTCACGATGGACGAGGTAAATGTCGGTCCGACTGTTACTCAATATACTTTAAAACCGACCGAAGGTGTCAAATTAAACCAAATTACCTCTCGTCAAAACGATATTGCCTTAGCTTTGGCGGCGCGCACTCTTAGAATGGAAGCGCCAATTCCCGGTAAAGCCGCTGTTGGTATCGAGATTCCCAATATCAAACCGGCTACAGTCACCTTGCGTGAGCTCTTGGAAGACGAAACCTTCACCAAAGCTAAATCCAATCTTACTCTTGCCCTTGGCCGCGATGTCGCCGGACAGCCGGTTTGCGTCGATCTAAAATCCATGCCTCACTTGCTCGTTGCCGGCTCGACCGGGTCTGGTAAGTCTGTCTGCATCAACTCTATTATCACAGCCTTGCTTTATGAAAATTCTCCTTCGGATATGCGCATGATTCTCGTCGATCCAAAACGTGTCGAATTTACCGAATACAACGGCATACCGCATCTTTTAACTCCGGTTATCACTGAAGTTGATAAAACTGTCAATGCCCTAAAGTGGGCTGTCAATGAAATGGATCGTCGCTTCAAATTATTTGCTGCCGTCGGCCGACGAAATATTCAAGCCTACAATGATAATCCAACCGAAGGCAAAATGCCTTATATTGTTTTGATCATCGATGAGTTAGCCGACCTGATGTCTCAGGCTTCCAATGAAGTTGAAGGTTCCATTGTTCGTCTGGCTCAAATGGCTCGCGCTGTTGGTATCCATATTATCGTTGCCACTCAACGTCCGTCTGTTGATGTTATCACCGGACTTATCAAAGCCAATATGCCGACCCGTATCGCCTTTGCTGTCGCCAGCCAAGTTGACTCTCGTACTATTATCGATCAAGCCGGCGCCGATAAATTACTCGGTCGCGGCGATATGCTTTACTTGGGCGGTGAATTTGGTCAGCCAAAACGTATTCAAGGTGTAAATGTTCAGGACAAAGAAATTAAAGACGTCACAGACTTTTTGAAAAAAGACGGCCATGCTATCTATGACGAATCAATTGTTAATTATAAATCCGGCGGTTCCGGTTCCGGTAGCGGCTCTTCGACAGGATCAGATGAAAATGTTGATGATGATCTCTACGAGCAGGCCAAAGAAGTCGTCATCCAAGCTGGTAAAGCCTCCGCTTCTCTCCTGCAAAGACGCCTGCGCATCGGTTACGCCCGCGCAGCTCATATCCTAGATATCATGGAATCAAACGGCGTCATTGGCCCTCAGGACGGCTCCAAGCCAAGAGATGTCCTAGTCGATAATTTCACCTCATCAATTGACGATTACCCCGAAGAATAAAACAGCCGAAGCGAAAAAGATATATAAGCTAGCCACCGCCGGTTGGCGGGGTCCCGCTTATTATGCAGATATTCACCTTTTTCACAGCGAGGCTTCAAGAAAAATATTGTTCGACCTTGTGGAGAACCTCTTCTCGACTACATTTCATTTCGCTCGAAGAATATAAACAATGAGTTATATAGTTAAATATGTGAATAGTTGCCCTGTCAACTTAATTCTTATCAGCCACTAAGTGGCCCCCTAGGGGCTTATAAGCTTATTGCTTACTGCTTAGTAACTGTGTTATATTCAATCTAGAAACCCCAAGTTTCAATATTAAATTTGGAGTAATTATTTTGACAGCCGAATTCAAAACCAAAGAAATCAAAGGCACCAAGACAGTTGCCCAAAAATTAAAAGCTGCTCGCAAAAAAATGGAGTTAACTTTGGAAATTTCCGAAAGCGAGACCAATATTCGCCTCAAATACCTTGAGGCTTTTGAGGGAGGCAATTTTGCCGCCTTCCCCTCTGAAGTCTACGCTATCGGATTTCTGAGGCGCTACGCCGGCTTTCTGTTGCTGGATGTCAATTCTATCGCTTCTCAATATAAGATCGAATGGAACGCCGCCATCAGCCTCATTCCCGACCAAAAAAACGACAGTTTTTCTCCCAAAGGTTCAGTTCCTCGTTTTGATATTTCTGTCACTCCGCGGACGATGGCCGTCGTCGCCGTCATTTTAGTTGTTGCCAGTTTATTTATCTATATCTGGTGGTCGGTCCAAAAATTTTCCGCTCCACCATTATTAATAATTACCAAGCCAACTGCAAATCAAACTATTTCAAATGATAAATTGTTAGTCGAAGGCAAGACCGATCCTGGCACTTACGTCTATATAAATAATGAGCCGGTTAGCGTCAATCAAAAAGGCAAATTTTCCCAAGAAGTCAGTCTCGATCAAAACATGACCATTTTACAGGTTACCGCTAAAAACCGACTTGACCGCCAAACTGTACATGTTATAAAGGTAGTAGACGAAAAACTAAAACCAAGCAAATAAGCTTATAAGCAATAAGTGGTAGGCTGCCAACAAATTAAAGCTTAATTCTTACCAGCTTATTAGCTTACAAGCTTGTTAAAAAGAAAGGAATCCCATGGAAGAGAAAAAACCCGCAGCCGAGAAAATCGAGAAAATCGAAAAAGTTGAGAAACCCATTTCTGCTGAAAATGCTCAAAAACGTCAAGCTCTCGAAATGGCCATCGGTCAAATCGAAAAACAATTTGGCAAAGGTGCCATCATGAAGCTCGGCGCTTCAAATGTTATGAATATTGAAACCTTCTCCAGCGGCTCGCTGGGACTCGACATCGCTCTTGGCGGCGGTTTTCCAAAAGGTAGAATTATTGAAATCTATGGTCCTGAATCTTCCGGTAAAACCACTTTGGCCCTAGAAGCCATCGCCAGTATTCAAAAAGATGGCGGATTGGCCGCTTTTATCGACGCTGAACATGCTTTTGATCCTGAATACGCCAAAAAACTCGGCGTTGATCTCAATGATTTATTGATTTCTCAGCCAGACAACGGCGAGCAAGCCCTCGAAATCTGCGAAACCTTGGTTCGTTCCAACGCTGTCGATATCGTCGTTATCGACTCTGTTGCTGCTCTCGTACCCCGTGCTGAAATCGAAGGCGAGATGGGGGACTCGATGATGGGCGTTCAAGCTCGTTTGATGTCACAGGCTCTTCGCAAATTAACCGGCGCCATTTCCAAATCAAAAACCGCTACCATTTTCATCAATCAGATCCGCATGAAAATCGGCGTCATGTTTGGTAATCCTGAGACCACAACTGGTGGCAACGCTCTTAAATTTTACGCTTCCGTTCGTCTGGATATCCGCCGCGCCGAACAGATCAAAGAAGGCGACAATGCTTCCGGCAATCATGTCAAAGTCAAAATCGTCAAAAATAAAGTCGCTCCGCCTTTCCGCATCGCCGAATTCGACATCATGTTCAACGAAGGCATCTCCAAAGAAGGCGAGTTGGTAGATCTCGGTGTTCAGTTTGAGATCGTTCAAAAAGCCGGTTCCTGGTACACCTATGGTGAAGAAAAATTGGGTCAGGGCAGGGAAGGCGCCAAAGCCCTTTTGAGAAAAGAACCCAAGATTGCAGCAGAGATCGAAGCCAAAATCCGCGCCGCCGCCAAAGCAGCCGTTGTAGCAGCTGCCGCTAAATAAGTAAATTAAAACATTCGTATTTTATTACAGTTAAAGCCCCAATGTAGCTACATTGGGGCTTTAACATATAGCTTAATAGTAGCCCAAACCACCAGGTGGACTTCCCCTTGTAGCTCAAGCCCTGCCTGTCGGCAGGCAGGTTTAGCTTGTACAGACTAAAGTCTGATCTACAACATCAATCTACAAATTTAAAAAAAATCCGCCCTCTTTCGAAGGCGGATTTTTTTTGATTATCCTCTATTAAGCCTAGATGATTAGAGTCTTATCTTTTCACTCTCTGGAAACAGTGGATCTTCTATTGCCGCAGCTTCAACATCTCCATAGAAGTCTTCGAGCGCAGTTCCGATGTTTGTACTATCACTCGTATCTACGGTAGTCGTATCAGTTGAATCAGCGATCGGGTTACCACTACTATCAAGATTTTCATCACACACTGTTGTGCTATCAGCAGCAGCTTCGCAAGCGTTTTGGGCGTTATCAATAATAGATGGCTTAAATGGATTACTGTCTAGGAGATCGGCCGGTCTATTTGGAGAGGCAAGTGGATCTTTCCCAGATTGGATCCATCGATATTCCGCCGTATTTGGGAATCTAAATTGATCTTGAACCTGTTTTCCAGGTCCGCTGGTTATGCTTTGTCTTAACAATCTTTCTGTTTCGCTCAGTCTAAAATTAGAACTTTGTTGGTGATCAGGGAATTTTACTAGCTCGTGATCAGTATAGAAATACCAGTTCATAAATTCAGTTATCCCAGGATTTCGCTTTAGAAGTTCATTATAAACTTTAAAGATTAGATCACCACGAGCGATTTGCTCTGCTTGATCGATTTTATCACCAGGTGATTGATAAACACGTACCGTCTTGGTTGGGCCTTTTTTAAAGCTGTGTCTGAAATAAATAACTGAGGCATCTAAACCTTTAGTCTCAGGATTAATAGTTGGCTGAGGTGGATCAAGCGGACGATTTTCATTGCCCCATACTTTAATACTTCCGCCTGGCCACATAATTCGTACATTTCCATGTGCATCTTGTGCGGCTGTGATTGGTACTGGTAGGCCCATGATTGGAATAAATCCACCAAAACTCAAGCTTCCATTTCTGGAGATTCCCAGTCCAAAGGCTTGACCGGCGATTCTAGTCAAAGGAATGTTCACGCCAGTTATTCCTTTTTTGTCAAAACCTACCATTACAGATAATCCGGTTTTTGCAAGTTTACCAACATCTATCGTTCCGGCAATTGTGCCATTTTTATTTAGTGTAATTGATGCCAGTGAAGTACGAGATCCTGTTGTTTTGTCAAGTGCGCCCTTAATGTCAACATTTAAGCCAATATTACCAGTTCGGTCAAAATATAGCATTGCAGTATTCGCCGCATTTGTTTTAGTTAAACTCACTGTTCCTCGTACATTTCCATTTGTGTCAGCAAAAAGAGTTCCGTTGCGACCAATTTTCATTGGGATTTCAAACGCTTTTGAATTAGCATTATAGTTAAATAATCGGTTGAAAAGTTTAAAGCTTCCACCAATGGCGCCATCTTGAGCGACTGTAATAGACGCCAATGAGGCCACCGAACCTAATTTTAGAAGTGAATCTTTCGTTGTACTTGCCAACTCGACATAAACATCTCCAGTTCTAGGGTCAGAGACCAGTTTTACCTGTCGATTGCCCCATATTTTTGAAATTTGCGCATCAAGAGTTCTTGTTTCAGGGTCAAATGAAATATACCCATCGATAAATACTCTTCCGTCCGAAGTCCTTCTTTTGATCGTTGAGCGATATTCTGCTTTACCGGTCTTAGGGTTGATCACCAGCCCGGTCGTATTCGATTGGAATTTTGGAAAACCAAATTTATCTATATATTGTTTAAAAGCAGCTTTATCAGAAGACAATTTCATTAATGTTTCAATATTATATTTTCCCACATCTTGTAAATTTAATAGTTTGTCATTAACTTCATATCCCGATGCAACTGCATTTTGGATTACATAATTTTTCCAAATCGAACTGATTGCGCTGTCTGACATATCCGGTGTTATTACTTTCCCACCGATAGTGACAACTCTTTCTGCATCCTGAGCTCCAGGCTGAGTCGCAGCCACAACTGCATTTGGATCAATTTGTGTAGTAGTTCCACCTGTGGTTAAAACAATGGTTGGTTTTTTAGCCCCAAGAGTTGCAAGGTAGTCTGTTTTGGAGCCTGGCCACATATATTCTGTACCAACTATGCCATCTAGGAATTCTCGAAGTGAAATTTTTGTACCCTTAATATCTACTTGTCTTGCTTCCCAGTCAATATTAATTTCTGTGCCATCATTTGCAAATAGATTCTTACTTCCGGAATTTAAATAGGTTGTAATTCTGGCCGGATCATTATTAAAGTAAGTCATCATATTTGTCATGCCTTTGTCCGAAATTTTATTGGCATTGGCAAAACTATGATAAAGATCCATAGCCGGCTTGGAAGCGGCTGCGTCAAAATTGCCTTTTGCGTCATTTATACCAAGGATATTATGAACAGTATTGTAATATGTCTGATTGACTATATTTTCTTGAGCATCTTTTAAGGCCTGTCCTAATATGGTTTTATTATTCTTAAGTACTTGTTGCGCATCAAGCAAAGCTTGTGCTGAGACTTTTACTCCAGTAGGGTTGTTCAATTGAGTATGGGCCCACATTATATTTGCCATAGTTGAGCTTTGGTTGACTATAAAATTATTTAAGGCATCAGAGCTGAGCCCCGCTAGGTCAGGCAACCCATTTATTTGATTGAGATAAGAATATATATTACTGCTTGCTTTGTATCGATCTATATAAGTTAAATTTTTATTATTACTAGCGTTTGGTACTAGGAAATTTGCCGATTGGTATGCTAAATTAGCCAAAGCAGATAAAGGCATTTTAGATTGAGCCCAGGCCAATTCTTTAATCGTTGTTAGAGGTGTCTCCACAAAGGCTTTAGCAGTCTTTATTCCATTATAGCTAACACTGGCACCGTCGGCCGATCCCACGATCAAATCTGCGGGAACATCAAATTCCATGATTTTACCAACCATAGTGTCCGCCACTTTTTGAGTTGGATCAACTGTCAATTCAAGTGGTGCTTTCGCAAATAATTGATTTGTAGTTGAAGCTAGATCAGCCATTACCGGCTTGAAGGTTTTTTGTAATTCCGTATTTTTCGGAAACTGGTTTGTTATCGACGACATACTATTTAAGACAATCTGGACTTGTTTTTGCATTGCTGTTTTTGCATTCGCTTGCGTTATAGCCCCTTTTTCAAGGTTGGTTTGATTGCTTTTAACAAGTGTGAGCAATTGAGCGATCTGGGCATCCAGATCTGACAAAGGTTTATTGGCCGGATCTTTGATCATCCGTCGAATCATTCCGGAAATAACCGTTCTATATGTTCCTTTGATCAATCTCTGAGTTTCTCTCTGAGCATAAATAGTCTTCCTTAACATGTCGTATGTATTTGTAGTCTGAGGTACTAAGCTGCCGGTATCTGTAATTGATTTGATCGTATTATCCAAAAGAGCCAAATCGCTATCAATCTGGGTTTTTTTGGCTATTTTATCGATATAGATCTGTTTTGAATTTAGCTTTTCATTTCCAATGGAAAGAATATATGAAGCTTGTTCTGTTGATGGAGTAATCGCCGTGATCTCAGCTTCTATAGTGGTTTTTTGAGCCAATAATTGCGTTTGTGTTTGTAAAGCTTCTTGTTTTGCCTTGATTAAGTCATCTCTCGTAATAGCGCTTGGTACAATCGTATCAGCACTAAAACTATTTTTACCAACAATCGTTAGGCTGGTACAAGCAATGACCGCAACCGCGATCATCGCAAAAAAGATTTTATTGAGCATCCGTGAATTCTTCACATGAAATAACCTAGACATTTTCCTCCTTTATTTATAAGTTTTTTATTAAAAAAATATTATACAAATAATAAACAATCAGCCAAAAACCTCCTTTTATGTAGAAAATTTACTGAACTAATTATATAATAAAGTTTATTAGAATAGATGTCAACGACTTAAAAACTATCATTCCGGACCCCGATCCGGAATCCACTTTGTTCTCGATTAGTTCGAATAATAAAAGTAATATTGGGCCGATTAGCTTGGGTATTTCAGTGGTCTCAAAGTTATTATGCCATTATAAAAACCCCGCCCTCTTTCAAGGACGGGGTTTTTTGTTTTACTGGCAACCTATCTGTTCGGGGTAAATAGAGGATCATTTTTTGCTGCAGTGATTACTTGTTGTGAGAATTGTGCTAAAGTCTCTTCCGCAGTCAATTCTAGATCTGATGTAACAATAGGATCTTCCTCAGGAGTATATTGTGGTCTTGTCGGATCATTCTGAGGGTCATTCTGAGCCTCGTTGATCAGGCTAGGTTTAAAAGGATTTGTATCAAGCATATCTTGTGGTCTTGTTGGGGCATTTAGAGGATCTTTTCCAGCCTGGATCCATCTGTATTCATCTGTATTCTTAAATCTGAATTG
>VFKW01000098.1 GCA_009885355.1 Candidatus Berkelbacteria bacterium | reverse complement strand
AGGTTTATAAATCGGGAAATTTAGGGAGTAATAGCTGGCGCTGAAGATGATCATTATGATCAATTCAGCGCCTTTCTTTTTACACAAGCTTGTAAGAATTAAGCTGATAAGCTGATAAAAATTAAGAATAAGTGACGATCTCTCCACTTCGGTCGAGATGACAGGGAGGGAATAATGAATAAGGAATAAGGAATAATGTGGGACGGCTTGCGAGCCTAGATCCTTCACTTTGTTCAGGATGACCCGCCTTCGCCAAGGCTACGGCGAGGCAAGCCCGGTTTCGCTAAAGCTACGGCGAGGCAGGCAAGGGCGGGATTACAAAAAACCTCCTTGTGGGAGGTTTTTTGGGTAAACCATATTGATTTCTTGTTTTAGACTTCTCACTTCGTTCGAAGAATAAGAGTTGGAAGGTTCGAAGAATATAAGATAGTTCGAACAATAAAATATTAACGTTTTGAGAATTGTGGGGCTCTTCTTGCGCCTCTGAGACCTGGTTTTTTGCGCTCTTTTTCACGAGGGTCGCGAGTCATGTAGCCGGCTTTTCTCAGGGTTGATTTGAGAGTTTCGTCGAAAACTACGAGGGCGCGGGAAATGCCGAGGATGATCGCATCTTCTTGGCTCATAAATCCGCCGCCTTTGACGACAACTGTGACGTCAAATTTACCGAGGTGGCCAGTTAGAATGAAAGGATTGTTCAGTCGGTCATTGGTTTTTTCTAATTCTTTGTCATTGATGATGACTTTGCCTTTACCTGTATAGATTCTGACTTGGGCAGTGGCGGATTTGCGGCGGCCAATACCAGCAAAATATTTACCGGTAGCTTTTTTGGTTGGTTCTTTGATTGTTTCTTCAGCTTTAGCCATTTTTGGTCTCCTTCATCTCATCTGCGTAGATGGTCAAACGATTCATCCAGAGTTGTCTTAATTTGTTTTTTGGTAGCATACCATAAACTGCGCGGTTGATAAGATCGCCTGGATCTTTGGCCATGATTTCGCCGGCGGTTCTTTGGCGAATTCCACCTGGATAGTTGGTATGCCAATAATAGATCTTGTCTTCGAGCTTATTGCCAGTCAAACGGATATTTCTAGCATTAAAAACGGTGACTGTGTCGCCAAGATCCATGTTTGGAACCCATTCTGGTTTGCCTTTGCCTCTTAATAGGTCAGCAATCTCAGTGGCGAGTCGTCCGAGGACTTTGCCTGTGGCGTCTATTTGATGAACTTTTCTTACAATTGGTTGATTTTTCATAGAAATCCTTATGGTTTACTGTTTACTTTGAGGCTTTTACAGCTTCTTTTTTTTCTTCTTTGACTACTTTTTTAGTTTCTTTGACTTCTTTTACCTCTTCGGCGATCAATTCGACGATAGCCATTGGGGCTGCGTCGCCAAGTCTGTTACCGCTGTGGTAAAATTTGGTATAACCGCTGGTTCTTGTTTGATAACGTGGAACCAAAACTTCTTTGAGTTTTTTGGCGGCGTTAACATCGAAAACATATCCGAGGATGCGGCGGTGTGCCTGAAGGTCATCTTTTTTTGCAATGGTGATCACGCGATCAATCTCTCGCTTTAATTCTTTTGCTTTTGGCTCAGTGGTAGTGACCCGTTCATAAAGAATTAAAGAAGTAACGAGATTTCTCATCATATGCTCACGATTTGATTTTTTGCGTCCAAACTTGCGATCCATTTGTTACTCCTACTATTCTTCTTCTTTTTTAGGTTTTGAAGATTTACGGGTTTTCTTTGGTTTTTCTTCGAGTAATTCTTCTTCGATAATTTCTTCTTCTGTAATGATTGGCTGTTCGATTTCTACCTCTGGTTCTTCGATTTTCTCAGCTTTTAAGCCGGAAATGATGCCGAAGTGCTCAACTAAGACTTTGGAAGCTTGTTCCAAGGCTTCGGTTGGGCTGATGGTGCCGTCAGTAGTAAGATCGATGGTCAATTTGTCAAAGTTTGTCATGCGTCCGACACGGGTGTTTTCGACTTCGTAGTGAACTTTTTTAACTGGAGTAAAGATGCTGTCGATAGCGATGGTGCCAAGAGGCAATTTTTCATCTTTTTTCAGCTCAGTTGGAAGATATCCGCGGCCTTTTTCGATGAAACATTCGAGATAAAGTTTTCCACCTTTGTCTAAAGTGGTAATGTGATATTCTGGGTCAACGATTTCAACAGATGTGTTAGCTTTGAAATCTTTGGCTTTGATTTCCCCTGCTTTGGTCGCTTCTAAAATGATGGTGGTTGGTTCATCGCCGTGAAGTTTAACACGTAAACCTTTAAGATTTAAGATTAATTCAACAACGTCTTCTTTTACACCTGGAATTGTGGAAAATTCGTGGGTGACTCCATCGATTTTGATGTAAGAAATGGCAGCGCCGCTCAAGGATGATAAAAGAACGCGTCGAAGCGAATTACCAATTGTGACACCATAGCCTGGAGACAATGGCTCCAAAACGAAGGTAGCAGAATTTATTTCATGGTCTGTTTGGTGGATCTGTAATAAATTTGTTTCCGGAAGGGTGTATTCCATAATACTCCTTTTCCCGCCTGTCGGCGGATTATTAACGTGAGTAATACTCGACTATTAACTGTTCATTGATATCAAGTGGCATTTCGTCTCTGATAGGTAAAGTAATAACTTTGCCTTCTTTGGTTTTTTTGTCAAATGCGAGCCATTTTGGGGTTTCAGCTTCATAAATTTGAAAATCTTCAATTTTTTTAGGTTTGATGACTTCATCTTTTACAACTATATATGATGGGATATCAACAAGTTGACCATTAACAGTGATTTTGCGGTGAACAACCATCTGTCTGGCGTGGTGTCGTGAGCTGGCTAATCCGAGACGGTAGACAACATTGTCAAGGCGTCGTTCAAGCAATTGAAGAATAATCTCTCCGGTTGAACCTTGAGATTTTAGAGCTTTGTCATAATAGCGGCGGAATTGTTTTTCCATCACACCATAAGTGAAACGAGCTTTTTGTTTTTCATGGAGCTGACGACCGTAATCGGAAGTCTTTTTTGTAGCCCATCTTTGAAAATCGGCTTCTTTGAATTTGCGTCGTTTTGTAATCATTAGACTCTCCTCGGTTTCTTAGGTCGGCATCCATTGTGTGGAATCGGGGTAATATCTTTAATTGAATTTACGGTAATATTTGTGCCTTTGAAGCCACGAACAGCAGCTTCACGGCCGGAACCGACACCGGAAACGTAAACGTCGACGAATTGGATGCCATAAGGTTCGGCTTTATCAAGGGCAGTTTTCAAAGTGATCTGAGCAGCATATGGAGTTGCTTTGCGAGCGCCTTTGAAAGCGTTGTGGCCAGAACTTGACCAGCTCAAAGCATTTCCAGTAGCATCTGTGATTGTCACAATGGTGTTATTGAAAGAAGATTGGATGTACACGCGAGCGTGAGATACAACCTTGGTGATTTTCTTTTTCTTTAATGTGGTTTTTGCTTTTACAGTTGCCATGCGTTGCTCCTTGTTCTATTAGGTCTTACCGGCTGCTTTTCGGCGGCCTGAACCGACTGAAACACGTTTGCCTCTTTTGGTTCTTGAATTTGTTTTGGTTCTTTGACCGTGGGCTGGCAGGCCTTTGATGTGGCGGATGCCACGATAGGCGCCGATTTCTTTAAGACGTTTGATGTTTTGAGAAACGGCCATTTTTGCTTCACCTTCAACTTTGAAGTTGCGGTCGATGATTTCACGGATACGATCGATCTCTGTTTGAGATAAATCTTTTGTACGAGGGTTAACTTTGATGTTAGCTTGCTCCAAGATTTTTTTAGAGCTAACAGGACCAATCCCATATACATAGGTAAGGGATGTTTCGATTCGTTTGTTATCTGGGATATTTACACCTGCGACACGTGCCATATTACTCCTTATCCTTGTCTTTGCTTATGCTTAGGGCTTTTTTTGCAAATTACGTAAACTACGCCATTACGTCGAACGATTTGGCAATCTTTACACATTTTCTTAACTGATGGTCTTACTTTCATACTGTCTCCTCTTTTTGTAAGCGGCGGGTAATACGGCCGCGGGTTAGATCATAAGGCGATAGCTCAACTAATACCCTATCTCCAGGTAAAATCTTGATGTAGTGCATCCTGATTTTGCCGGAAATATGAGCTAAAATTAGCATTGGTTTATCAGCTTTGCCAACTTGCACTCGAAATTGTGCGTTAGGCAACGCCTCCTCAATGAAACCTTCTAATTCTACAACATCTTTTGACATAATTTTATATTAGGGTGTGGTTGCCTGCAATTCGATGCAAATTAATAAATAAACCGTCAATAGATACTGACGGAAGTCATGGTATAGAGAACTTGCGTTCTTATTTAAATATCCACAACTCTTCCGAACAACCTGTTAATATAATACCAAATATTTTAAGTGATGTCAAGCGTGTTTAGTAGATAGTAGATGGGAGTTGGGAGTTAGGGGCTGGGGCGACCGGAATAATGAATAAGGAATAAAGAATAATGGGGAATGCCCGCCACCAAAGGGGCCCCTTTGGTGGCGCTGGAATGACAATTGAGAGGAAGACGATTCCTAGCCTTTTTTCATCTTTATCTCAACATTAATAAATCCATTTTGTTTGAGCTCGATGATGCCGCCGCGGTAGTATTTGCCGGTGTGAGTCTGGCCTTTTTTGATTACATCTAGATCTTGATTCATTTTGTAGCCGTCGGCTTTGGCGGTCAGGTAATATTTGCCTTTTGGTACATATAGAGTGTATTGACCGTTTTTGTCGGTTTGGACTTCACTTCTGAGGGTTTCGAACTCGGCGTCAAAGAGATAAATGATCGAGTTTGGTAGTCTTTCAAGTTTCTTTTTGTCTTTTTGACTTTGACCAAAGACAGTGCCGTGCTGTCGGTTGGATCGTACTTTTTGCAAGATGTAGAAGCCGGACATGACAATGTAAATATCCATGGTGACATAGTATTTGGTATCCGATGTGACATAGGCCATTAGACCATACACAACTGTACCGATGACTAGGATAGGAACGAGAATGTAGATCGAGGATTTGCTGATCCAGCCGGAAATATCTCTGGCTAAGATGCGAGCTTTGGAATAGAAATTCATCTTGGTTTTAATCGGCTCAATTGGGATAGTCAGGGATAGATTGTCCATTTTTTCTTTGATGGTTAATGTAGCTCCGACATAATATGACTGACCTCTGGCGATAGTGGAAAGACTGTTTTTGGATACTGGGAAGAGATAGCCTGGTTTGGTGACTGAAACGACATAAGCGCCTGGATCAACTGAGAAACCAAATCTGCCGGCTAAGTCAGACACGCGAGTGGCAATAAGGGCTTTGGTATCGGCATCAAAAAGTCTGACAACAGCTAAATCCATTGGTTTACCGGTAAATGAGTCAAATACCATTCCCCAGTTCTTTGGTCTTCTTTTAACACCCAGTGCCTCCCCCATCATAGCGAAAAGATAGGCAATGAATTGGAAGACCGATGGCAGAGCTGCCACACCTTGAACCAAGATCGCCAATCCTCCGGCCGCTGCGGCGGCTTGGGAAACTGGTTTTAGAACCTTTTTGGCCACTTGCTTGGTCGTTTCACTAGTGACCATATTGGCGATGGTTGAGGAAATTGCATCCCCTGCAGCGGATAATGAGCTGTTGAAGTCGACTATTATCTTAGCATCAAGAGATAGATCGTCGGTCATATTTGTGGCTTTGAGAGTTGATTCGCCAGCATCGTAGGAACTGATCTTGAATATGGCTTTGCCGGATTCATCGGACAAAGAGTAATATTTATTGGTGGTGCTTGGGTTGCCGATCGACTCGATCTTGTCTTTTTGGCGGCTGGAAGTCAGGTTGATGTCTTTGTTTTTGATCGGGTTGCCTTTGGAGTCTTTGATAACGACAGTGATGGTGGCAAAGTCTGTGCCATCGTTTTTGACATCTTTTTTGTCTGAGGAAATGGTGGAGGTTCTTGGATTAAATAAGCCGGCAATATCTGAGTTGCCAATTTTTATAACGGAAGAATCCAGCTCACCGACTGGTTGCCAGCCGCTATCGCCGCCATTTGAGTCTAGGGATTTGATGCGCCAATAATACAGGCCGTCGTAGAGCTGTTGACCTGCAGAGCCGATTGCATAGGTGCCTTGTTCGTTGTTTTGGTCGAGTATCTGGCCGACAACAAATTTGGTATGAGTGGAGGGGGTGGCAAAGGAAGATGAATAATCTGTGACGAGGTTTGTAAAGTTTTTGTCTGAGGCAATCTGGATCTGGTATTTTAATTTTTGGTTTTTGCCGATAGCTGTCTGCGTGTCTGAATCTTCCAGGGTAAAGGCGATGATTGGTTGAGTATCGGTGGTCCACTGTCCGAATGTGTAAGACGATTTGTTTATACTGACGACTGGGTTTTCGGTGAAAAGCCAGTTTTTGGTATTGCTGCCTGTCGAGGTGAGGCCGGCGTGGATGGTGTTACCGGATGAGGCGTCTGAATTTGCGACATTTACATAGTTGACGGTCTGGGTGGCATTTTTTTGGAGGTTTAATTTCCAATAATTTGCACTGCCGCTTCGTGAAAGTTTTAATATTTTACCACTTGATCCTTGTATTTCCAGGACATGGCCGACGGTTTGGGTAGAATTGGCAGTAAATGATATGGTGCGGCCTTTGGCAGATGCCTCGCTTTTTAGATGGAGGTCGTTGAATTCTGTACTGCCATCTATGGCAGTATCTCCGGCGCCATTTAGGATAACACTGGAAGTGCTAGGGACAAATGAGCCGGATTTTGACCAATTGCCACCGACATTGATGGTAGATGCGCCGGCATTGAATGTGCCGCCATCGAGGTTGAAGTTGCCCGCTATGGTGATAGTTGAGCTGCCGGCTGTAAATTCGCCTGGATTTGCAATAGTTAAATCAACACAGTCGAGATTGTAGTTGTTCGTAACGAGCAGTGCTTCGTTGTTTATCAATAGGTTGCCTGTCATGTTTTTTGAGTTGGCTGCGTCTAGATGGCCAGTTAGGTAAAAAACGCCAGCGTTGGAAATGGTGAGGTTGTTATACTGAAAGGCTGAAATGCTAGTTGGTCCTCTGCCGGCGTAGCTGACTGTGGATCCGGTGCCTTTTTGGAAGGTGGCGATGTCTAAAGGCATGTCGGTGCCGGTTAGGGTAAGGGTGCGATTGATGCCCATGTTTAAGGTACCGTTGACGATATTTGTGGCGGTTAAATTTGAGCCGAGAGTCATGGTGCCGGAAATAGTAACTATGCCAAGACTGGCTGCCTTGCTGGATGAGTTTATTACGGTTGATGTGCCGTCAAAAGTCAGGGTGCCGGAACCGCGGGTGAAGATAGCGGAGCCAGTATTATTCCAATTACTCGCAAAATTCATATTTAGATTGTTTGAGTCAAAAGTGCCAGCGAAATTAGCAAAGTATCCATTTATATCAAAATTATTATTAACCAATCTGAGAGTACCGGAGCCTGTGTGATCAATGCCAGGAAATGAATGACCGCCAGAGTCAAGTGTTTGAGTGCCGGCACCATCAAAACGAAGATATGAACCAATTGAAGTTACACCGCTTAAATTACCACCAACATTTACAACACTGCCACTACCTATGGTGCCGGCAGTTAAGTTACCATCTACATCCATGTCACCAGAATTTCCCTCCGGAAAAGTAATAGAACCATTATTAATAGCGTTTCCTGTAACTTTAAAACGAGTTTCACCAGAACCGCCTATTTGAAACGTACCAGTATTAGAAAATGTTGTAACAGTAGTTGTACTATCCCCCGATAGAGTCCCGCCGTTTTGCAAAGTAAGAGTGTTGTAGGTTTTGGCCCAGAAGTCGCTGGCAGTATTGGTAAAGGTGACATTGCCATAGTTTGAGCTGGAAAAGGCGATGTTTGAACCAGTACCAGAAGTGGTGATGAGGCCTGAGTTATTTAAAGTGGTGCCGCCGATATAGTTACCAGCTACTAATGTTCCTGCTGTGATATTTAATGTTGTTACGTAGGTATATCCCATTAATGTACCGCCTGCATTTAAGGTAAGTGTATCGTAGGTTTCGGCAGGAAGTGAGCTGGCGACACCAGTGAAGGTGACATTTCCGGCATCATAATTAAAAGTAAGATTACTGCCATTACCACTTGTCGTAATCGTGCCATAGTTTGAAGCTGTTATGCGTAAATTGTATGATCGTGCGTTAAGCGAACCTTGAAGAAAACTTATTGTAGTATCACCTGTTGAGGTTCCACCATTTTGAAGGATTAGGGAGTTGTAAGTTTTGGCAGGAATATTTTCGGCGTTGCTGGTGAAGGTAATATTACCAATACTGCTGGTGGATATTTGCAGGTTGGAGCCGCTGCCTGAGGTGGTGATTCTGCCGGAATTAGCAAGAGTGGTAGTAATAAAATTATGTGCGCCCACATTTAGGATGCCGCCGCTATTGATAGTAGTTAAACCTGTTGTTCGGGTGACATCGGCTGTCATTGTAATGGTGTGGCTGTCCAATATGGTGACTGAATCTCCGGATTGTGGGGTTGTATCTCCGCAGGAAGTCCAAGATGAAGCATCAGACCAGTTGCCAGTGGTACCATTTGTATTTGACTGGCAGGAATTTACTGTAGAAGTTGTAGTGACACTTAAGTAAGGACGATAGTTCTGGGTTGTATTCTCTTGAGAGGCAAAAGCAATTTCCTCCAAATGACCATTTACTGTTGGAGCAGTAGAATCAGCATCACGACTGGATTTGACGATGAAATATGAATTGCCGGTTTTGATAATTCGGGAAGTATCCAAGTCTGAAGATCCATAAGGGGTATTTATAGACATTGCCGCCGTATTTCCAAATGTAGTGTCAGTCTATTCCAATTGAATAATGAGCATGAAAATGGTTGTTGGTTATCGTTTATTTATTATTAAATTTAATGGTCTTGCGTGGCAATTTCAATGTCCCGGCGGTATGT
>VFKW01000008.1 GCA_009885355.1 Candidatus Berkelbacteria bacterium | reverse complement strand
TAATTTTCCTATTATTTATACAATCTTTATTATATTTAACCTGTAAAATGGGCTTGCAAAATACTGGGTGGGGGTATATTGTGGATACATGGGAGTATAACTGTGGAGGAACTCCACAGAATTTTCAATTTAAAAACAGGTAAATAATGATTAGTTCTTCGAACAGCAGCACTATGAAGAACGAAAAGGAGAAAATTTGAATGATGAGTTCCAACAGATAATTATCAACCGATTGCACAGAGTGGAGGGGCAAGTGAGGGGTGTGGAAAAAATGATATATCAAAAAAAGCCCTACTCGCAGATCATTCAGCAACTAGAGGCCATGAGAGCGGCGGCAAATAATATTATTGTGAGTTTGATCGAGGATAGATTGGATAAAAAGGATTTATCCCAAGAAGACTTGGATTATTTAAAAAGATTTATTAAGAAAATGTGAATTAGTAGATAGTAGAAGGTTGTTAGTAGTTAGGGAGGGGACAGATCCCTCCACTGCGCCTGCCTGCCGGCAGGCAGGGTCGGGATGACAAAGAAGAAAGGGTCAGGATGACCCGTCTTCGCTTCAGCTACGACAGGGCAAGCAAGAGAGGGTTCCGGGATGACAACGAGTAGTTGGTAGTTAGTAGTTAGGGAGTGGCGAATGACCAAGGATGGAATGATAGATTCCCATTCGTCTGTACCATTCACCAACCGGCGAAGATGAAGACCCAGATAAACAAGAGATATTTAGCTCGAAATTGACAGAAGACTTTGAATATAAAAAAGTCCTGGGATGGTTACCAGGACGATAGAAAAGATCGTTCCGACTTGGCTAGCTCTCGCGTGCGGGTTTCCCACGACAGCTTCTCTGTTGAAAAGCATGGTTCTTGGCAGGGAAGCGGCCAGAGATGGCAAATGGCTTTGGAAAGAGCAATTTCGATTTCCAGTGGTCCTTCTAGGTTGGAGTTGGCATCATCGAGATACCATTGAAGCATGTGGTGGAACAATTCGGCAGCGATCCACCAACCGGGAGCGGCGGCGACACTCATGGTCTGGTCTGAAAAGAGGACTAGTTGTCTGATGATATGCCTTTTTTGAGATTCGTCTATTAAATCGAACGTATTGCATTTAACTTCTTCATATCGGCTCATCAGATAGCGGATATTGATAGTGGCACTCTCCTTTAGGTCGGCCCTCTTTGAGCGACCCATGGAAACGCCGGAGTGACTGTGGATGCCTGAAAGTTGGACGATAAGGTTAAATAGTAACTGATGGTCGGACAATTTTGACAGCATTTCCAATGAAATCACCTCCAAGGTGATATTACCATATATAAAAGGAAACTCAATCCTTTGAGCTTCCTTTTATATATAAACAAGCTAAAGCTTGGGCTACAATACGATGGGTTATTTATGAACGTAGACGGGGATGCCTACTTCGGCCCATTCGTAGAATTCTTTGGATTCGCCGATTGGCAGGCGGATACAGCCGTGAGAAACAGCCTTGCCGATGTCATTTATCCCCTCTTTTAATCCAGTTCTCATATCGACAGGTAATTCATGGAAACCTTGCCAGGCGCCGGTATGATCCTGAGCGAAAGCCATCCACCAAGGCATTTCCCAAGGGAATGATCTGCCGACACTGGCCTTATTTTTAATATAGAAAATACCTTCTCTGGTGGGGGTGGATTTTTTACCTGAAGACATGCGGTATTGCTTGACCAAATTTTGACCATCCCAGGCATACAACATTTGCGTAGATAAATTGGCTTCGATGTATTTGCCCGGGTACATACCAGGGTTAAATGGAGGAGCGACAGTCTTGGTCTCAAATGGTTTTGGATCAACCTGGAGGCCGATTGCAAGCTCTTGAGGAGCGGCGGCCAGGGCAGGCGGGGCAAAAGAAAGCGATTGGTTGGGGATAACCGCTTGACTGGCTGTAAAATTGGTATTTAGAGCGAATACTATATCATTGACCGTCTTGGTGCGATTTAGGGCGCGACCGTCTTTGCCTTCTTGTATGACGCTGGCATCAATGGATGAAACTAGCTTTTCTGAAGGACGAATATCGATTTTTTTAGATAATGTTAAAATATCCTTATCGACTTGGGAGCGATCATAACTTGGACTTACTTGATCATCTTTGGTATCAAATTTGATCCATTTGGCCATACTTTGGTTGTTGTAGGTGTATTTTTTATCCTCAAAAGTCAAAATTAATGGAGTTTTGACCATGTTTTCGGCAAGAGTTTTGACAGGCAATAGAGCACTTTCCTTGATCTTTGCTTCTAATTGGGTTGATGGGAAATTTATGGTGATTGTTTTTGCATTTGGATTGGTGATATTGCTCAAAATTTTTGATTCGATTGTTTTTTTCAGATTGTCTTTATCGACACCAATGCCAAAAACGTCTTTATCAATGACAAACTGATTGTTGTCTACGCGAATCTGGGCGTTGACGGGATCTCGGTTGACTTCTTTTAACATAGTGTCAATATCTGCCTTTAGAATATCCTGATCGATAGCAAGTTTCAGCGGCTCGTTGGTTTTAATACCACGAACCAAGTTTGTGACCAGGCTAAAACCGTCGTGCCAGATATCAGAATTGCGCTGGCTTTGAAACAGATCACTTAGAGTCTTTTGATAATCACATTGAGCCTTGATAGTGCTCAGTTTTAGAGAATAATTTTTATCAGCCAGGGTCAAAGCAATTTTTTTCTGGCCTACATCGCCTATTTTGTCTGTAAAAAGTTTTTGTGACTCGTTTAAGGTTAGATTTGAAACATTGATGCCGGCAACGGAAGTCTTGGGGTAGAAGCGAGCTTTGTAATAGTAGCCAAAAGCAAAAGGGGTGGCCAGTAAAACAATTAAAACACTACAAATAACAATCCCGAGGACAAGCTCGAGATGGTGCCATTTTTTTCGCATTTTTTCTTTATGTGAAGCCACGCCTCTCCTTGGAGTTTTAAATATGTAAATTTATTTTCCTTAATACTATATATATTGTATGATTTTTATCACCCTTACGTCAAGCTTAAAATTTCTAAAGTTTTATATCAGTCTATTCCAATTGAATAATGAGCATGAAAATGGTTGTTGGTTATCGTTTATTTATTATTAAATTTAATGGTCTTGCGTGGCAATTTCAATGTCCCGGCGGTATGT
>VFKW01000065.1 GCA_009885355.1 Candidatus Berkelbacteria bacterium | reverse complement strand
CCTCCGATAAACTTATTATACATCAAATTTAATTTTACTTAAAGACTAAGATGATTTGATACTAGTTATCTTTTTTTGTCCGACACATACCAACAAGAAAATACCAACCTTGAAGATCAAATTTCAAACATGGAAGCATTTTTTTCTAGAAATCATAATAAAAACCAAAAACCAAAAATCGACAGGACGAGCTGGGGCGAATATCAAAGCCCGGATGGCTATAAAATCTCATACCCCCCAACCTGGCAAAAAACCCAAGATACACAAAATACAACGACTATCACAAACTTTATTCCAGAGGAATCCGCTAGAAAAGGCGCTCCGAACCAAGTTTCACTATCAACCGTCGTCGGAAAAATAGATATTTATATTACCTCCAAACCAAAAACAGATTTGGGCTCGGATAAATACATTATTTCCCAATATCCGTTGGATCAATACAAAATCATCAAATCCAATGTAAAAATTAAAAATAATCATATATTAACCAAATACACAATCACCAAAGAAAAAGAACATTTCGAAATCGTACTTATAAATAAAGAAAACAAATTATTAGAAATTAAATGCTCCGTAGTTTCCCCTGAATTTGACAATATCCTTTACACCTTAGATATAAATAGTTTATAATTAAATTAATAAACAAAGGAGGCATATGGAAAAGAAAACATCCATATTTTTAATCATTCTGCTCTGCATATTAGTTGCAGTAGCCGGTGGATCTGTTAGCTATTATTACCTAGCAGGCGCCCACGACGACGAAACCCAGACATTGGAAGAACAAATCGACAAACTAGACTCCGACATCGCCAAGCTCCGAAAAGAAACAAAAACCACCGAGCTAACCCCCACTCCCACTACAACAGCAACAACCACGACGACAACCGACCCAACCGCCAACTGGAAAACATATACAAACAACAATCTAAAAATATCTTTTAAATACCCGCAAGTCTGGGGAACAGCAACATATTCCACATACGAAGGTGATCCTGGGACAAATAGTCAAGGATTTATAATTAACTTCTCAAACGCTAAAATTAGAGCTGGTGGCGTAAATAAAGGATTTACAGTTAGCCGAGGCGGAGCCGCATACGAGACCAATGCTACCATTGCTTACAGTAATGGGAATTGTATATTTGGAGACAATAACTCTACTACAAGAACATGTCAAAAATTCATAAATTCTAAAAACCAACCTGCTTATTATTTTGAAGTGACTACTGAAGATATGTTTGGAAAATACATTGAAGGATATATTCCATTAATAAACACTACTTTTCCTATGATAAATATTGAAAATACTGGCAGAAATACTGATTCAGATCAATCAGTTGGATTAAATGAAGCTGATAAAGCAGCCTTTAAAACACTCTTAACTACCTTCTCCTATACAAACTAACATTTTAATCTTACCAGGTATCAAAAAATGGCCGTCACCGGCCATTTTTTGATACCCCATTTTCTTACTAGCTTACCAGCTTACTGCTTACCAGCTTACTGCTTACCAGCTTACTGCTTACCAGCTTATTAGCTTGGTCTAATATTCGATTTTTATACCAGGTCCCATCGTAGTAGTCAAACTTACAGATTGTACTCTATTCTTTGGCAAAGCCTGTAATATAGTCATCATATTTTCTTTGATTTTAGCATCTTCCCAACTAGCTTTACCGATCATCTGGTGGATCACATTGCTTGAATCAACTTTATATTCGATACGGCCTTTTTCAATCTCAGCTTTGACTTTCTCAGGCTCATCTGTGACTGTGCCGACTTTTGGATTTGGCATTTTGCCCTTCGGCCCCAAAATCTTGGCCACTTTACCAATTTTTGGCATCAATGCCGGAGTAGCCAAAGCAATGTCAAAATCAACTTTTTTAGTTTTAAAGATCTCATTTACCATATTTTCATCCAAAACAACCACTTTCAAAGTCTTACCGAGTCCGTTTGGTAAATGAAAAATACCGCGGGCAAGCTCGTCAATTGCTTTTTTCTTGCCTCTTTTTTCAGATAATTTAATATGCAATTCAACAGAACCTTCAAATTTTGTAGTTGCAGTCGATTTTGCCAATTCAATTGCTTCATCAATCGAATATTTTTTACCTTTTTCAACTTTTTCAATTAAACTAAGATATCTTTTAGAACGGATCTTCTTTTGAGCATTAGCAAGTCCGACATTTTTTGTCGCTTCTTTAGCAGTGTCATTGTCAGTATTTAGCGCCGATAATTCTGCTGGCACACCAGAGACGTCCCCTACAGCTTTTTTAATCGCTGTGGCTTCAAGCTCATTCTCATCAGACTCATCAATACCAAGCTCAGATGCTTCTTGTAAATCAGCGTCAGCTTCGATCATCGCCTCTTTTTCAGCCTCTACGATAGGATTTTCGTTTGCATTATCCTTTTTGGACATATTTTCTCCTGTTCCAAACTAGCTTATTAGCTTATTAGCTTACTACTTACCAGCTTGAACTAGTGGTCTTAACGGCTTTCGGCCTCCCACTTATTACTTATCTTTCCTTGATCGTCATCCCCGAGCCGAATGAAATTCGACATCTGGGATCCAGTATTCAATACTTAATACTTAATACTTAATACTTAATACTTAATACTTAATACTTAATACTTAATACTTGGCAATTATACTACGGATTTACTACTATTGTCAAGGTCAGTAAACCTGATGAACTCACAAACAATCTCATTGCCTTTATTTAACACTTTATCAAATAATTCCGCTTCTTCCTTGGAAAATTTTTCAAGCACATGTGAAGTAGCCGAATGTTCAGGCCGCCCAATGCCCAATTTTACTCTTGAAATCTCGTCCGTTCCAAATTCATCGATAATCGACTGCAATCCATTATGTCCACCCGATCGCCCTGTCTTGCGCAATCTGATCTCTCCAAGCGGTATATCCATGTCATCCAGCACGATCAAAATATCTGCTAATTCAATTTTATAATAATCCATCAATCCCTTGACCGCTTTACCTGATAAATTCATAAAAGTCATCGGTTTCACCAACAATACCTTTTCAGTCTCATTACTCTTCGAGCCTGGTCGAGAAGCCGAAATCCCCTCCTTTTTGTCATCCTCGAGCCGGACGCAGTCCGACATCGGGGATCTATCCATATTCCACTCCGCTATCTCAGCATTAAATTTCTTTTCAAATTTAAAATTATCCCCTATCCCCTGCTCTTTCAAAAAATAATCCAACATCAAAAACCCAGCATTATGCCTAGTTTTCTCATATTCTTTTCCAGGATTTCCCAACCCCACAATCATTTTCATAATAATATCCGCTTACATAAATAACTTAAAAATTTACTTGTCATCCCGAATCGACTTTGTCATCCTGAAACTGAAAGCAATTCAATGTTCAGGATCTTTCTCATTCGGAATCCTCTTCGGCAACAAGTAGATCCTGAAACAAGTTCAGGATGACAAAAAAGAATCATTTATTTTATTAACGGCCACCTCTATATACCATATACCATATACCATATACCATATACCATATACCATATACCATATACCATATACCATATACCATAT
>VFKW01000121.1 GCA_009885355.1 Candidatus Berkelbacteria bacterium | reverse complement strand
GCAGAGCCGTGTGCGGGAAATCCGCGAGCACGGTTCATTTAGGGGTCTCCATTGTAAAATGAGGGGTCTACTATGAGATTGTCTAATAATCAAAAAGAAATTTTGAAAATGGCCCAGATCGGGTTGGTTTTTGCCTCGGTATTTGTGTCGCCAAAATTGACTGAGATTTTACTGTTAAATACTCGGCAGAAAAAATATAGGTACAAGAAAAATTTGAAGTTGCTAGAGGAAAAAGGGATTATTTACATGGCTGGGGAGAGGATAAAATTGACTGAGCTGGGTTTGGAATTGCTCGAGACATTTAAGATTGATGAGCTGATGATTATTAGGCCGGAAATTTGGGATAAGGTTTGGCATTTGGTGAGTTATGATATTCCGGAGAGTAAAAAGAAGGAAAGGGACTATTTCAGGCACAAATTGATAAAATTTGGGTTTTATCAGATACAAGACAGCTTGTGGGTGATCCCTTACGAATGTAAAGAACAGATCGCGATTTTGACGCAATCCTGTGGGATTTCTCCACATGTAGCGTATTTAAAAACAGACTTTTTACCAGGACAAGCTAGATTGGTAAGTTTTTTTCAGTTAGATCAAGAAGATTAGTCAAATTTTATACGAGTTTTTGCAACCGTAACGACTTGTCCGCTACCGCGGATAGGTGGTTACGGTTAACTGGTTTGAGCGGATTAAATGTAGGGTGACAGAATTTTTGGTACAGGTTTGTGTATCACTAGTTGGCCGCTATAGCGGATAGGTCGTTACGTTATACTAGTTTTGTCGGGATGTAAGGACGGGAATAAAATTTATGATAAAGGGTTGGGGTGTCACTAGTTGGCCGCTATAGCGGATAGGTCGTTACACCATGCTGATTTAGAGGGGGCGGGGCTGTGTAGTCGTGTGAGTTTTTTTGTTTTAAGGTTTGTGTGTCACTAGTTGCCCGCTATAGCGGATAGGGCGTTACGCTATATAGGTTAGGGTAGGGTGTAATAACGGGGATAAAATATATGTTTCAGGTTTAAGTGTCACTAGTTCGCCGCTACCGCGGATAGGTGGTTACGGTGTGCTGGTTTGTTCGGGATATACGAAATGGGATAGAGTTTTTTATCAGGTTATATGTCACTAGTTGGCCGCTATAGCGGATAGGTGGTTACGTTTTATGGGTATGAGAAGGGGTGTAGAGAAGGAGACAGAGTTTTTGATTCAGGGTTAGAGTGTCACTAGTTGGCCGCTATAGCGGATAGGGCGTTACGCTATACAGGTTTAGAGGGGGTTGAGGGGAGGGTGGATTGCAAAGAAATGGGTGGGCAGGGGTTAGCTTTTTTTAAAAAAATGGCGAGGGGGGTGGGGGGCTATGGGAAATGTGGTTTAGATGAAGAGGTTTGGTTAGACTTTGTTTTTATTATAATCGTATTCCATTCTAATGGTTTCTGGGAGATTTGGGTTATTTGGATATTTTATGTGTTTTATTATTTTGAAGCCTATTTTTTCATAGGCGCGGATGGCTCGTAGGTTCTCTGGTCTTACTTCTAAATAAATTTTTGTGATATTTTCCTCTTTGGCTTTTTGAATTGATTGGTTGATTGCGATGCCGCCGATTCCTTTGGACCAATATTCTTTTTCTCCGATAACTATTTGGGTTTCATACCAGTTTTTTGGTCGTTTATTCAAAGAAATGTGTCCAATTGTTATACCATCTGATTCAATCATCCAATTATAATCTTTGGTTGATTTTAACATATTTTGAAAATATTTATTTACTTCAATGTCGGAAAGTTCATCAAAATTTCCGCTAGTTAATTTGATCATTTCGTAATTTCTCCACCATTTTGCGAAATATATGGTGTCGTTTGATTGTAGTTTTCTTAAGATAATATTCATAATCATATTATATACTAAAAAAATAAAGCCCACCAGAGAATTCTCTGGTGGGCTTGTGGTCGGTGTCACTTTTAGTGACAATTAGAGGACTTCTTGCATGTCGAGCAAGGCTCGTACACGGGCAGCTTTTTAATCATTGCTTTCATTATTATTACCTCCTTGTTTGATACTAAAGTTGATGAGCTTGTTCTTTCAGCAGCTCAATTGTCATGCCCTTGTATAGATGGCAGTTGAAATCCAGAGCTGAAAAGTCGCTGTTTTTTGCAAATTCCTCACAAATTAAGCAACCGCCCATACATTGCCCTTCGATTTCACAGTCGAGGCAACGTTCTATTTGGCCAGTGTATCGTGATTTAACAAGATTGACATACTCTTGATTTGGAATGGATTGATTTTTATCAACAACAGAGCCGACTTTATGGCCGCTGTATCCACAAATGAAAATATCACCATTTGGTGCCACACACATACTTTCACCTCTTTGACCACCACAATAACCAGTTTGCTCTTCCAGGATGGAAGAGAAAAGGTTTTCCATAGGTCTGTCCCAAAATCCATGTATTAGTATGTTATGCTCTTTGCCATATCGCTTCAATGCCATTAATTTTTCAATGACTTCGTCTGAGTTAATATTAACCATATGTATTGCGTCAATATCAAATCGTAGGTCATGGTCATAGCCTCGTTTGATTGCCCAATCAATTACAGATTCATCAATTTCTTCGTAATTAACTTCATTGATTGTGATTGCGAACCCT
Source organism: Candidatus Berkelbacteria bacterium (assembly GCA_009885355.1). GTDB lineage: Bacteria > Patescibacteriota > UBA1384 > VFKW01 > VFKW01 > VFKW01. Next base: position 988 of record VFKW01000121.1, on the reverse strand, counting down.
GTAATTGGAACACCGGCTTTTTCAAGCTCATTGAACCCACGTAGGATAAGTGGCGATGCTGGTTGGCCATTTATGAGTTTTCTGACTTTATCACTCGTGCTTGGCAGTCCATCTAAGCTTGTTGTAACACGGAAATTGTGATGCTTAAAAAAACTTGCAATATCATTATTAATCAAGCTGGCGTTAGTGTTAATGCCAAAGCTAAAGTTTAACCCTGAATATTGTTTTATCAGGTACTCTACCGATGATTTGATTATGCCAAAATTGAGCAATGGCTCTCCGCCACCGAAGTTGATGTCAGCTTTATCTTTACCATTATTTATCAGTAGTTGGCAAAAACAGTCGATTGCACTGTATGCAATCTCTGGTTGCATTATTTTTTGAGCTGTCCTTTGATTACTAAATGGCTCTGATATGCAGTAGTTGCAACCAAAGTTGCATGATTCGCTTGTAATCAGAGAAAGGTAATTGATTCTTCCTCCTGTATTTAGCGAATTGTCGTTTAATTCTAGTCGTTTTCGGAGCAGTTGTTTTTCATCAAAATCATCTTCAATGATTAGGTGCTCTAGCTGTTGAGCTAATTCTGGTGAAAGTCGGATATCGTCTTCAAGCTTTTGTTCTGTTGGTTTTTCATAATCCTTAAGGACATTTCTAGCAATTGTGTCTATAATAATAGGCATACCGAAAAGGCTATGATAGGCCACATGAAGATTATTCCCACAGTCGACAATTTGTGTGTAGCGAGATAATTTTAACATTTAGTTTCTCCATGATGTAAAATTGCGAAATGAGTCACACTCACTTTCAAAAAGAATATACCATTATTATTCGAGAAAGTCAATTACGTAGAAGCCAGTTTTGTACTATTATTTAAGATTATTGTTTTTTTGATTTTATTATTGTAATCGATTGTAAATTTTTATATTTGAATTTATTGTATATTTTGGAGTGTCACTAGTTGGCCGCTATAGCGGATAGGTGGTTACGT
>VFKW01000039.1 GCA_009885355.1 Candidatus Berkelbacteria bacterium | reverse complement strand
TCATGATTCTTGCCGAGTCTCAGTACGGGGATGAATGGCATCATCTCTTGACCAAGCACGTCAGTGCATGGCAAGTATTTCTCATGAGAATACGACCTCATGAGTCCCCGCTGCCTAAGAAACCCCGGGATTAGCGGCAGCGGTTCCCGGGGAGTTTCATTCTTGACCAAGATGAATTGTTGAGATATAGTGCAGATACGATCAATAGATCGACATGGAGGTTGGGCCTTTGAAAACTAAGTACGTTCTGATTGACTTGATGTTCACAATTGCCAATACGCCTATTGGCAAGGATCGGTTCGATCAATACCAAACGATGTTTAAAGGGTATGGATTGAAGGCGAGCCGAGAGCTGATCGAAGAGATCTATGGCATAGCAAGAAAAAGCATGGAAGGTTTGAACTATAGTAATATACCTTCCGATCTTGGAGATATTACCGCTTATGCCTACAAGTGGGCGAGTATCAATGAGAAGGTCATCACTGAAACCGCGTCCAGACTGAATGTCGCTGTGCCGAACAACCCGATCATGCTCGGACTAGAGATTTACGAGCGATTGATGGGCGATCCGACACTTTTTGTCGTTCGCGAGGAGATGAGGGAATTCCTTGATACTTTGATCAACAATAAGATCAAGGTGGTCCTGGCGACGAATCAGGAATTGGAATTGGTCCAGAGAATGCTCGAGCACCACGGCCTTTTCTCACGTCTCGAAGATATCATCGTCTCTGACCAGATTGGTCATGAGAAGCCCGAGCCAGAATTCTTCAACTGTGTCTTGAACAAGTTGGGGGTTGAAGCTGGCGATGTGGCAATGGTCGGCAATAATCTGAAAAATGACCTTGGAGGGGCTGCAAAGGTCGGGATCAAGAGCCTTTTCTTGCTCAACGACAAAGAGCAACAACCGGAAAAAGACGGTTTACAGTATGTGTGGGCAAATGACCCGCGCGAATTTCTACCCCATTTACTCGCTGCATAAGCAATTCCCTTCACTACAACAAAGCCCCGGCAGGGGCTTTATTTTATTTTGATAATTTTACTTGCACTATGAAAATAATAAGTAGTATAATATATATATATATTAGTAAACGTAAAAAGGAGGTTCAATGAGCCCAACACCATTCGAGACATCTAGTGCTGCGGTACAAGCTTCAATGGCAGCCGCTGCAACCATGTATCTTATTATGATACCCGTTCTGATATTTACAATAATTTGTACGTGGAAGATTTTTACCAAGGCTGGAAAACCCGGATGGGCAAGTATTGTTCCTATTTATAACATTATTGTCCAACTTGAGATTGTCGGAAAACCGGCCTGGTGGATAGTATTTTTGTTTATACCCCCAGTCAATATTGTAATTGCAATCATTCTCACGATTGAATTTGGAAAAGTGTTCGGTAAAAGTGTCGGATGGTCTATCTTATTGCTGATGCTATTTTCTCCGATTGGCTATGCGATTTTGGCATTTGGCAATGACCAATATATCCCGCCTGCTGGCACTAATGGCACGACAGGAATGACTCCTCCAACACCGCCAACTGATGTAAATATGCCAACCGGTATATAAATAATTAATTAAAAATCCCTCCGCCTCGGAGGGATTTTTAATTAATATATTATCGTTATCGTTCGAGAGTTAAAAATTTGAATTTATATTTCCCGTCATCATTTTTTTGTTCACTCATGACTTTTTTGAATTGGTCTTTATAATCGGGGAAAAAAGTGTCGGCTTCAAAATTTCCTTCTACAGTTGTCAGATACAATCGATTGGCAAAGGGCAATGCTTGTTTATAGACCATGCCGCCGCCGATAAAAAATATTTCATTTGAGTCTTTTTGGCTTGCAATTTTGACGGCTTCTTCGATCGAGCTACATACAAAAGCACCTTCGATGTGAAGATCTTTTTTATCAGTCAACACGATATTGGTTCGATTGGGAAGCGGTCTGCCGATCGAGCAAAAAGTCCGCTCGCCCATGATGATCGGGTGACCTGAAGTTATTTGCTTAAAATGCTTGAGATCATCGGGGATATTCCAAAGAAGCTGATTATTTTTGCCGATGGCGAGATTTTCTGAAACAGCCGCAATAATACTAATTACCGGTTTTTTCATTTTTCTCCTTATAATTAGATGGCTATCGGCGCTTTGATGGCTGGATCGGGATCATAACCGATGATTTCAAAATCTTCATATTTAAAACTGAAGATGTCTTTAACTTTAGGATTTATTTTTATAGTCGGTAAGGCTTTGGGGGTTCGGGATAATTGCTCTTTGACTTGGTCATAATGATTGTGATATATATGCGTGTCTCCGGTGGTGTGGACAAATTCGCCTGGCTCGAGATCGCAGACCTGAGCTAGCATCATGGTTAAAAGCGCATACGAGGCAATATTGAATGGCACGCCTAAAAATGTATCGGCACTGCGCTGGTAGAGCAAGCAGGATAATTTTCCATTTATCACATTGAAATGGAAAAGAGTGTGACATGGTGGAGGGGCGGTCTTTTTGCCCTTGATTAATGTTTGAAGGTCGGCAACATTCCAACTACTAACAATGATGCGGCGAGAGTTAGGATTATTTTTAATATCATTTACAGCATTTGAAATCTGATCGATAGTTTCACCATTATAATCCTGCCAGGAACGCCACTGCTTGCCGTAGATCGGTCCTAAATCGCCATTTTCATCAGCCCATTCATCCCAAATGGTAACACCATGCTCGCTTAGATATTTAATATTGGTATCGCCTTGCAAGAACCATAATAATTCATAAATGACCGAACGTAGATGAATTTTCTTGGTCGTTACGAGTGGAAATCCTGCCGCTAAATCAAACCGCAAAGACCTCGCTCGGAAAAAACGGCTCGCCGAAACCATCGACGC
>VFKW01000087.1 GCA_009885355.1 Candidatus Berkelbacteria bacterium | reverse complement strand
TAGCTTCACACCGTCTGGCGGATACGGCATAATAGATGTTAAAGTGGATAGTGCATCAATTGTGCCGGTGAAAACAGGCTACACGTTCCTTAATGTTACTGACAACCATACCATATCAGCAGAATTCGCTAGGCTTATAGGTGTGAATAACAAGTCAGCTCTGACAGATAACAAGCTCGAAAACAGAGTAGTGAAGGTCTGGGGTAAGGTCAAGACAGCGAACGACACGCCGCCTGCAACATCAACATCGTTTACCATCAACGATGGCTCCTACACTGCGGGTGTTATTGTGAACGTCAATGGTGCAGCGCTGCCTTCGGGCTTCGACACTGGCAAGATCGTTGTAATCACCGGCGTTCTTAACGCTAATAAAACTATACAGGCTCAAACGGTAGAAGTTTTCTGATATTCTGCCGAGTTACTTATAAGTGTTAACTGGCCAGTGTTGGCGTAGGTTGCAACACTGGCCAGCCAGCTCTTCAATCAATACACCCATCGAAAATCGTATGCGAAAGACCGCAAGCTCAGCCAATCATCCAGTTTTAAACATATTATAGACCAAGAGTTGTTTCTCAGATATGGTTTTTGAAGTATACAGCCCCAATATCTCAGCGCGGCATTGTTGCCTTTTGCTTCATGATATATTTTCCATTCATATAGTCTACCAGCCGGGACATAATTGTTGAGCAATTAACTGGGAGATTATTTCCGAACAATAACCCTCGCCAGAATCAAATAATGACAAGAATGATTTGAATGAGGTATAATTACTAAGCAACTGTAGCTAGCCGCAACGTCTTCATTAACAAGAGTTGTTGCCAGGCTGTTTCAGTAGCATTTCAGTAGCAAAAGTCTGAGCAAAACCCTAAAATCACGCTCAGATTCCCCTGCGGAGGGGTGCCAGAGCGGTTTATCGGAGCAGTCTTGAAAACTGTCGTGGCGCAAGCCACCGAGAGTTCGAATCTCTCCCCCTCCGCCATGATTTTAAGCCGATTTCACGCTCAAAAGGCTGTGATGTCGGTTTTTTTGTTTGAGTGGTTGGCAAGGCCCCAAACCCCTCAAATTCCTCCAATGTGTCTATCTTGTATCTATCTATAGGAACTGTCTAACCAGGAATACCTAGGAATTGGACGGTTTCGACCGACCAAATAGGGACTTAGCAGGAAATGGGATTTGATGTGATGGGTGTTGTCTTCAACGGGTTGGGCAGTAGAAAAACATCGGGCAGAGTGTGGATATTCTGCCTGTCTACTTCCTATTCACTGTCTTATCCCTCTGTGCCAACATGTATGAAACAGCTTTTCCTGTATAATTAGTGTAGAGGGCGCAGGAGGATTGTAATGGTTGGAAAAGAAGTAACTGCAGTAGCGAGTATCGATTTTGGTGAACTGGAGCGGAGTGAGGCTGAGCGTAGCGAAGCCGAACGTAGCGGAGGTTCGCCAAAATCGGCGGGCGTCATATCCGGGTGAGCGCACCCAAT
>VFKW01000049.1 GCA_009885355.1 Candidatus Berkelbacteria bacterium | reverse complement strand
TGGCTCTGGCGGCGGCGGCGATAATTTGATTGGTGTAATTGTTCATAGTTCGATTGTTTTCGATAATTTTTTCCTCGGATCCGGTTAAAAAATATACTAAATACGGATCTTTGGTGAAAAATAAGATAGCTCGATAGAATATATTTGCAGCGGCACCATTGGCAAAACTTATGATATTTGCGCCATCGGCCACGGCAGTTTCGATCTCAATATTATAATTTTTTGCCTCATAGCCGAGCTTGGTAAAATTCTCGACTAGAGATTCAGATTGATGCCAAGTGGCATCAAACAGCTCATTTTTCCCGACACTGCCCGGTCTTACCCAGGTCAAAAAGCCTAATTTTGGCGTAACGCCCAGACTTTCGGCAATCTTAATCGATCTTTCGGTCCACAATATTCGAGATTCTAGAGTCCAGCCATCACCATGGGAGGTTGGACCTGAGAAAAATTCCCGACCAAATTGATCTTCGATCAAAGCAGTGTGTAAAATATCATTTTCGGCTTTGCCGCTTAGCTCGGTGAGTGCTTCTTCAAAATGATGTGTATCGGCTTGGCCGCGGATCAATCCATCGATATGTTTTGACAATAATAATTCAACTTCAACTTTTTCCAAATTTTCTTTGGTAGCCTCGACACATTCAAAGCCTTCCACCTGAGAGCCAATGATTACAATATCGGCATATTGACTTGCCGTTTTGAAAGAATCCAGTAATTCATCGTTCATCTGTAGTATGCCAATGCCGATTTTTGCCCGTCTTTTTTTGGCAAGAGAGATCATTTGATCTTTTATTTTTCCCATCTGAGACTCCTTTTAATTTATTTGACATGAAACGATTTTAGTTCTATCTTTATTATAGGGAAACGTTTATTATTTTCAAGGAGTAAAATGATTAGTAGTGAAATACAGGCTAAATTTGATCTGATAATGGAAAACATCGAAATGCCATCGGCGGAAAAAGAACGCTGGCAAGAGGTTTTGGGAAAACTACATCCGGCACAACAGCAAAAAATGCTTGATGTATTAGCGATGTTTAAACTACGAGAAGTAGCTCAGGGGGATAAAAATAATAAAATAGCTGAATTGACTGCAAAATTGAAATTGGAAACTGAAAATCTGAAAAATATCTCAGGAAGGAGGACCTCATGAATGAAGGAGCTCCTTTCGGATTTGAACAAGTTATGGAATCACAGGGACGATTACAAAGTTGGGAAATTTTAAAAGAAGAGGCCGAGAAAGTGGGCGAGGATTTGACGGCTGCCTTGCAAGAACTAGAATCGATTTTTGAAACAGAAATTACAGCGATCGAGGGAATAGAAGGATCCGAGGAGAAAGATAAGGCAATCGCTGAATTTATGGGATCGATTGAAAATAGAATATTACCAATCCTCGATGAAATAGTTCGAGTCAATGAAACTCCAATTCCAAGCCGCGAGCAAATTGTCGAGACGGCAATTACTTTATTTAATGAAGTAGGTGTGAGTGGACAGGAAAAAGAAGTGGCAAATTTGATCCTGGAAATCTTTAAAAAGGAATTTGGGGAAGAAAATATCGAAGTTGAATTTGACGAGGCCCACAAAAACCCTGAAATCAACGGCGATGTCGGCAATATGCGAATTGTAGTTAAGGGTAATTCAGAAAAAGAAAAAATTTGCCTGTCTTCACATATGGATATGGTGGTCGCCGCCAATGGTGAAGGACGGAAGGATTTTCAAATTACCCCTGATGGACGATTGATTAATGCAACCGGAGAGCATAATTTGGGCGCGGATGACAAGATGGGAGCGGCAGCGATTATTGAGGCGATAAAGCTAGTAAAAGAAGCCGATATTGATCATGGAGATATAGTAGTATTGCAGACGATTTATGAAGAAGATTTGCTCAGAGGGGCAAAAAATATGGATCCAAATTTGGTTCGCGATGTGAAAAATATATATGTTTTGGACGGCGAACATCCGAGTGATATCATAACTTCAGGGGTGGCAAAATCGAACTGGCGAGTCGAATTGACACATGATACAAAAGTACATACAGCAATGAACCCAGAGGATGCTCCGAATTTACTTTTTACTGCGGCTAGGGCCATAACAAAAATTAGCGAGAGAATTTCATATAACGGATGGTGGCAAAATAATAAAAAGACGGGGGTTTCGATTAATGTCGGTACAGATGATACATTTTTCAGAGAAAATGATATGAAAGATGGGAATATTACTGGCAAACCGCAAAGCCGAAATTCTGCAAAAACAATTGAAGGTACAATAAGGATTCCTCCTGAAGCAAAGACCAGCACGGGTGAGACCATGAAAGAAGATGAGATTCGGCTGGCTATTTTGACTGAAATGGAAGAAATATTAAAAGAAGCCGTGGACGAAACTAAAGGTGAAAAGGGACAAGCAACAGCTAGACTAATTGCTGAAAATCCTTACCCTTCATTTGAAGTTGATAAAGATCGTCCGATTGTAACGGATGCAATTCGAGCAGCGATTCGATCCGGTCAATTCCCAAAAACTAAAGGTGTTGAGGCTGGGACCGAAGCAAATTTTTTTAACACGATGGCAAATGCACAAGGTCATAAAATTGAGGCGATTGTACTTGGAGTCGGAATTGAAAAAATTCATTCTGAAAAAGAGGCGGTTATATTGAGTGAAGCGGAAAAAATAGTAATTCAAGTTTATAATCTGATTAAAGAAAAATCATAATAAGATTTTGACAATTCCATTATCAGCATCAACCTCGACTAGGTCTCCATCTTTTAGATTTCTTGTGGCGAATTTTGTGCCGATGATGCAGGGTTTTTTCAATTCTCTAGCTAGGATGGCAGCATGACAAGAAATGCCACCTTCATCGGTAATAATAGCACCGGCTATTTTCATAATCGGTAAAAATTCAGGTCGTGTCATGCCGGTAACTAAAATATCGCCCGGATTAAAATCGTGAATATCCCGGCCGGGATCAAATACTATCCGCACTCGTCCTTGAATATTCCCTTTACTGGCCGGGAATCCCTTAATTGTCATATCATCATGATTTTGCCTAACCAATTTATCAACTGCTTTAAAACCATCTACTGTTGCGTCGTCAAAGCCGATTGACGTTGCTACACCGCATCGAGAATTATTATTGGAATATCCATTGGCTTTTTTTAGATATTCTGGTTGGCTTCCATTAATTACCTGCAATACCTCGTCGACAGTTAGCCATCTCAAAACTGAGTAATCCCAATTATTACTTTCACATATATTTCTGAGCCATTTTTCCATTAATTCTACAGCCACTAATAATAATTTTTTCTTATCATCTTTGAAGGTTATCGATTCTCTGATGGTATCAATAAAGAGCCGGTATTTTTCTGGTAAAACTGGTAATTCACTCACCTCATTCTGAGATCTATGGTGGAGTCCTATTGCGTAATTTTCCAACCATTCTTTTGAGATATGAAAAATGCCTTTATAGCTATTTTGAAACCAGCCATATTCTGTCATAAAAATATTGTAGATTTGATTTTGATCCTCTGGATATTTTTTTTCTAACTCTTTTAATCTTTGGCCTGCTTCATTTATAAAAGATTGTTTGTCCTCGACTAAATATTGCTTTATGAGTAAAAAATCATATTCATTGTTTTTTCTCAAATCCATCAAAAATTCATCAGCAGTAAAATCAAAATTAAATAATATAGCTGTCGTGTCTGAAAGCGCTTTTTGGGTAGCCGGCCACCATTTTTCTAATTTTAGGTATTCATCTTTTTTTCGACATTCAAGACAAAGGTCAATCGTCTGTTTAACTTGCTTATGCATCAATTTATATTCAACTAAAAAGGCATCATCGTTATTCAAAGACTCATCAATAATAAGCTTGCCTAGATGTGTAGTATAATTTTTTGGGAGATAAAGGATCACCAGGCCATTATGAAAATAATGCAATAAATTTTGCCAAGTTGAATAATATTTCTTTGGATTTGGAAGCATGACTTTAAGGTAAACCGAACTAAAAAAAGGATAGGCTTCATATTCCCACAGATAACTTTCTTTCCAAATTTTTGGATCAATATTTAGCATTTTATTCCTATTTAATTCAGGTTGATTATCTCACTTGGGTCAACATATTTCAACAACAAAAAGTCGGCCAATTGGTCGACTTTTTGTTGTTCTCTTTATTTAAACCTCTGATTGAGGCACTTCATCGTCATTTAGACTGAAGCGTGCTTCCATATCACGATAACTAATAGTAGCTTCTCCATCAGGCTGGATGGTTATTTTGGCGCCTTCCATTGTCCCGATCATGCCGCCTAATTTCTCCAGTGTTTCACCAGACATTTTTTCATTTAAGAAAGAAATTATTTGAGCGTCATACTCCCAACTATGCCCGATGGCATTTATCATAACAGGGCGGCCTGGGAATAATTCTTTCATTTTCGCGGCTTGTTCTTGTAAGAATACTCTACCTTCTCCTGCAATTTGCTCCGGGGTCACTTTATATCGAATTTGAGTCTCTGGCTCACTTAACCATTTTTTCAGCGCCCCAACTTCGTCAATACCCAATGATTGCATATCCTGTTTTAAAGCACCCATATCCCATTCGCGCATGCCCATATTCGAATGTCTTTCGGCATTTACAATCACTACTTTATCAGTTTGATCATCAATCTGGGCGGCAATGGCTTCTAAAGAACCAGCCTCTTGTAAGTCAAATACTTTAGAATCTTCAAGACCTGGCTCTAAAGATGTTTTATTTTCATTAGCTGACAGGTCTGCTGATGATCCTTCGACAACATGTCTTAATTCTTGATCAAAAATTGAAGCTGCTTCTCCTGTCCTGCCTTGGTTTGAAACATAGCCTAACACGACAGTTTTTGCCGGAGCGTTTTTGAAACTCTCGGCGTATCTGACGGCGGCAGCCTGGGCTTCGATAATTCCATCCAATCCTAAAGCTAATTTCTCACCTTCTCTTGCTTCCATGGCGTCATCAGCTGTTTTTGGTTTTAAAGGATGACGTCTTTCAATAATCTCTAAAGAAGCTTCGTCCGGAGCTTGTGCTGTCACTTCGTCCGGTATAATTTCCTCTGGCTGTGGTAGTGGATTAACAGCCTCAGTGATTCCTGGCGTCATTTCTGTTTCTGCCTCTGGTGATGGAGTTTCGTGTCCTCTATTAAAAAATCCCATTTATCCTCCTTGTTTATTAATTACTTTTATATTAACACATTAATTTTATAATACTATATTTTATGAATTTAGAATATTTACTATTCCTTTATCTGCGTCGACTTCGACTAAATCGCCGTCTTTTAATATTGATGTAGCATTTTTAGTGCCGACAATGCAGGGTTTTTTTAGTTCTCTAGAAATAATAGCGGCGTGGCAAGTGATGCCGCCTTCATCGGTCACAAAGGCTGAGGCCCTGTTCATGGCGGAGATAAATGAGGGGAAGGTCATTTGAGTAACTAGAATATCACCGACTAGTACTTTTTCAAGCTCAGAAACATTTTTTACGACTTTGACTGTCCCCTGCTGTTTTCCTTTGAAAGCGATGGCACCTCTGATTTCTTTATTTATAATTTTTTGGTCAACTATAATAGGGTCGTTTTGGAAAATAACCTCACCATCTAAATAAGCGAAAGTCGAAAGGGGGAAATATTTTTCAGGGTTGCCGATTATAAAACTCTTAGCTCGATAATAACGCATTTGATCGAACGGAATATTATATTTTTTGGCGATTTCTTGAATGATCGGTCTTGATTGAAAAAATAACTGATAAAAAACGTCTGTTCTTTCGGTTCTAAAGAATACTAATTCTTGCACTTGATTGAACAATTCTTTGAGTTCATTGGGGATTTGAATTTCTTCATGGGTTTGATGAGGAGCTGATTCACTTTTCATTTGGTCAATCTCGGCTACTGAAAATGGCTCAGAAAACCCATCTCTAATCTTCAGCCAACCAAATTTTTGAGCAATCTCATCCGAAGGAGCTCCGCTTCTCATCATTCCATCAAATTTGGCATGGGCATTTTTCTTTTTTGGAAAACTGGCATCTCCAATGAATTTATCGATATTACTTTTTATATAATTTGGGACTTCTTCTTTTAGCTTTCTATTATAAAATGATTCAACACCATGGGCCAGCCAAATATAGGTGCAGGCTAATTTTAAGATCTCAAATATCTCTGTATATTTTCCTTCGAGTGTCTGATCGGAACCGATAAGGTATTCGATCTTTTGTCTACTTTGCTGACGAAAGATTTCTAAATTACTGGTGATGTCAAACATATTGTGAGTTTCAAGGTATTTGCCGACTTGAGCATCCATTTCTTCTAATAATTCGTGATTGAGATACCAGCTACCTTTTTGGGCAAATTGGACACGTAGCTCAACTCCTGGAATATTGATTTTTTCGAAGCTTTCTTTGGTGGTCGAATCTTCAAATAATGAAAAAATAAAAGCGTGGAACGGTCGCTCGAGCCATTTTTCCCATTGCATAGATTTGATCTTATTGATTAGTTCTTGTGACATATTACCCTCTTTTTATGATTTTAATAATACCATGATTCGAAAAGGCCATTATATATTATGGTCATGCAAATTATTTTTATTATAACAGATTTGTGATCAATTTTATCATCATTTCTTTTTCTTTGGGATTACTGGTGGCGACGAGGAGGGCTAGGGCGGCTAGGGTGTTGTTGCAGAAATTGCAACAACTGACTTTCTGTCCAATTCACCTTCTTTAAAGACATTTGAAATATGTCGAGATATTACGGATTTATCTCTCCCGAAAAGATCGGATATTTGATTGAGGCTCAACCAAATAGTTTCATCTTTTAATTTCACCTCGATATTTGCTTGGCCGTCTTCGGCCATATAAATAATGATTTCGCCTATGGATGAATTATTTTGCATTTTTCCCCTTTCATATCTATCGTAGCACAGACTAAAACCGAACACAATCCGAACAAATTTATTCAACTTTTTTTAGAATTTTTATGATTCCATGATTGGCGTTGACTTCGACTAAATCGCCGTCTTTGAGGGTTTTTGTGGCTACTTGGGTGCCGACGATGCAGGGGATGCCGAGTTCGCGGGCTATGATGGCGGCGTGGCAAGCGATGCCGCCTTCGTCGGTGATGATGGCACTGGCAAGTTTCATGACGGGCAGGTATTCGGGGCGGGTCATGGGGGCGACTAAAATATCACCTTTTTTGAATTTTTTAAAATCATGGGGGCTTAAAATGATTTTGACAATGCCTGTGACTTTGCCGCGAGAGGCGGGGTTGCCTGAAAATTCGGAATTAATAAAGCTAGTATCAAATCATCTTAGTCTTTAAGTAAAATTAAATTTGATGTATAATAAGTTTATCGGAGGGTAAACTTATGGCATATATTCAAACAATTAATCTAAAAGAGAGC
>VFKW01000133.1 GCA_009885355.1 Candidatus Berkelbacteria bacterium | reverse complement strand
GCTCTCTTTTAGATTAATTGTTTGAATATATGCCATAAGTTTACCCTCCGATAAACTTATTATACATCAAATTTAATTTTACTTAAAGACTAAGATGATTTGATACTAGTTATGAAAGCCAATCCAATCTTCTTAATACTAAAGGACCAAGGGGAGTCAGTGCATTTTGCATTCCGATGATAATCCCCAATATCCTTTCAGGTATTCTCGCAAAGCTCATTAATGCAAAAGCATTCAGTTTTTGTGTTACATCAGCTTGCGCATCATCTGCCCATGCAATCGTTGATGCCTGCCTGCATATTATCTCTGGTACAGCAGATGTTGTACTAGCTGGAGGAGCCGAAGCGGCCATAAGCAAACTTGCAATCAGTGGGTTTAATAAAGCTGATGCATTGTCTACTAGAAACGATGATCCAACACATGCCAGCCGACCCTACGACATTGATCGAGATGGTTTTGTCATGGGCGAAGGAGCTGGGGTTCTTGTTCTCGAAGAACTTGAACATGCCAAAAAACGCGGTGCGAGGATCTACGCCGAAATTATCGGCTACGGCATCTCTTGTGATGCTTTCGACATTGTAAGATCAACTGCCGAAGGTGCATGCCAAAGTATGAAAAATGCTCTAAACAGTGCCCACATCAATCCTTGCGATGTTGATTATCTAAACCCTCATGGCACGTCAACTCCACATGGAGACAAAACTGAAATCAAGGCTATAAAAATGGCTTTCGGTAACGCAGCCTACGAACTCAACATCAGTTCCACCAAGTCTATTATCGGACACCTTCTTGGAGCTGCCGGAGCCGTCGAATCAATTGTCTGTATAAAGTCGATTATGGATAATATTATTCATCCGACTATCAATCTATTTAACCAAGATCCAGAATGCGATCTCCGATGCACGCCAAATGTAGCGATCGAAAAGAAAGTTGATATCACAATGTCGAACTCATTCGGCTTTGGCGGACAAAACGCCACACTGATTTACAAACGCTTCACAGGCTAAAAAACCATTCCTTTATAGGGCGGACAAAATCCGCCCTTTTTATATACTTACTAGCTTATAAGCTTACTGCTTACGATTACCAGCTGCCGCTGGTTGACACATAAAAAAGTATATGTCAAAGTAAAGATATCAAAAGTATATACCAAACATAAGCCATAGATAGGAAAAATATGGTTAAAAAAGAACCCATCCGACAACTTATCAAATTTTCAAACTACAGCTTATGTATTACTCTTCCAAAAGAATACATTGATAACTTAGGCTGGCAACAAGGCGACCGCATATCTTTTGAACTTTCTAAAAACAAAACAAATCTGGTCTTATCCAGAGAATCAGTAATTGTAAAAAGTGAAGAAATCAAAAAACCTGCCGGAACCGAAGAAATTCCCAAAGAAGAGTCAAAACCACTAGATCCATCGCCAAATAACATACCTGAAATAGTATATACCGAAGAAAGTATAGTTTTTAATACACCACTTATTTCCAATGAAATTATTGCTGAAAAACAATTTGCAAAATCAATTCCCAGCCAAGAAAATTTTGATAGTCTCGAACCAATCCCACCGCTTGCCTGAATTATCAAGGAGGCCAATGATTGAAGTAGCCCTTACAAAAGGACCAAACCGACAACAAAACATTTTAAAAGTTCTCAAAACACTTGAGAATAATATTTTAAAAGATTTAAAAAAACTCAAAAAAACCGACTATATAACTTTAAAACCAAATCTCATCACCTCCAGCAATCTTCAAGCCACCACAAATATAGAAGCCGTTGAAACAGTACTCGATTTTCTGCGCATACATTACAAGGGACGTATCATCGTCGCAGAAGGCACGTCTATCGGCAGTACCGCCGAAGCATTTCACAAATCAGGCTACCAAAATTTGATCGAAAAATTTCAAATCGAACTACTAGATCTAAACCATGACGAAGGTGTTACCATTGAGGCTGTAGATAAAAACGACAATCCAATTAAAACACAAATAAGCAAAACTATCTTCGATTCACCCTACACTATTTCTCTAAGCCCAATAAAAACACATAACTCTGTCATTCTTGCCGCTTCTATTGAAAATATAGTCACTGGAAGCTTGTTAAAAGGCAACAAAAAGAAACCTCTAGTAAATTACAAAAATATTTTTCGCCACAGATTCCAGGATTATAAATTAATTATCAATCAAACACCGCGTTCACATAATCTATCAATCGCTAAAATTTTCGAAAAGATAACCCCCAATCTGGCCATACTAGATGGGTTTGAAATAATGGAAAGAAATGGACCAGTTGGTGGACAAATTGTCACTTCAGGCATCGCCATAGCCAGTCAAAATGCAGTCGCCGCCGATACAATCGCCGCCTACTTGACCGGATTTGACCCTGGAAAAATTGGTTATTTACACTATCTGAATTTTTCAAAAATAGAAATAATTACCAGGGGTAGCAAATTAGCCGAATGTCGAGTCAAAATCCGACCCCACGACTCTTTGCAAGAGCAATTAAAATGGTATAATACGAAAGAGAAACTAGTGAGAAAAAGGAAATAATATGCCAAGATCATTTGATATCGCAAGAAAACCAAAACATCGACCATCCCCACCGCCGATTATCTCTATGCCAACACTAGCTCCATCTAGGAAAAAACGCCGAAGCGGCGGTTTGGTATTTTTCGTATTTGTCGTAGCCGTATTAACCCTCGGATTTTCTTTTACCACATTATCAAAAAAGCCAATTGTGAAAAACGCTTTTACTACCAAAGTT
>VFKW01000063.1 GCA_009885355.1 Candidatus Berkelbacteria bacterium | reverse complement strand
CTGACGTGCTTGGTCAAGAGATGATGCCATTCATCCCCGTACTGAGACTCGGCAAGAATCATGACGTGACTGCCTCCTACGTACGGGGTTTCCTGGCATATAAAAAAAAATAACCTCCGGCATAAAACCGGAGGTCAAGACATACTAGCCAACTGGCTAATTAGGTATAAGTGCAGGATGATTATGCGCAGGGAACCCTATCTCAGAAGAAAATTCCCTACTATACTCATACACTCCGAAACACACCCAATTTGACAACTGAAGCCTACCCTCATGCATCACCTCGACGCATAAGTCATAGTTCCCTTCAGCTAATTGAATATGATTACCATAACCGAGCGGAGCCGTATATTTCTTTGCTAATCTATTTTTATCCCTAACATAGAATACAAAAGAACTAGCAATAGCAGCCCCTGAGGAGCTAAAATTCAGGATATAGTCTATATCCCCTGGCATAGTCACAATCTCGCCTTTTATTGGCAATTTTTGACTAATAACCGGCTGGACTTCCTGCTTTGCCGGCCCACTGGCATTGCTTGCAACATTCTGTGGCATTTGTCTCATAGCCGCATAGTTAGCAGCCTGAAGGCTATTAACTCTTCCCCATAGAACAAGTATAAACACGGCAAACACAATCAAGACCACAAAAAGCGATCCTATTAGAAACTTACTCCATTTGGTCATAAAACCTTACCCCCTTAGATTTTGTTAATTTTTAAGGTATCTAATATTTCGAACTAATTATACACCAAAAACCAAAAAATGTCAACCTGTCAGCCTCCAATCTTCCAACCTTGCCACAACCTGATTAAAAGGGTAAAATTATAATATATAAAAATCCATGAGGTAAATTCAAATGCAAATTTCAAAATCCGACTATATGCTGTATCTTCGCCATCCGGCCTGGATCTGGCTCAAAAAAAATGACAAATCAAAACTACCTCAGATCGACGAAGACACCCAAGCTATGTTCGACGCCGGCCATGCTTTTGAATTCTATGCTGAGCAACTTTTTCCAGATGCTATCAAGCTTGGATTTGACAATTTCAATGAATACAAAACCCTCACCGCTCGCACCAGATCTGCCATTGACTCCGACGCTATCACAATTTTGCAAGCCAGATTTGAAGCAGGCGAGATCACTTGTATTTGTGATGTAATTGTTAAAACCAATGAAAAAACTTTCGATCTTTACGAGATAAAATCCAGCACTTCCGCCAAACCGGAACACGAACCCGATCTCGCTTTTCAAGTCGAAGTCATCGAACAAAGCGGCTACGAAATCGGCAATATTTACGTCGTTCACGTAAACAATGAATATATTCGACGAGGTGATATAAATATAAATGAATTTACCAAAATTACCAACGTTACTGATCAGGTAAAAAAATTAAAACAATTCACCAAAGAAAATATACAAAAAGCCCTGGAAACTGCAAAGCAAAAAGAATGCCCCGACATTTCCCCAGCCCGCACCAAACTCGGTGCACTCAATGACTGGCTAGCAATTTACAAGACTCTCGCTAACATCGATGAATACAGCATTTACAATCTATGCCGCTCAACTGCTGAAAAAATCGGCGAACTCGAATCCCTCGGCATCAAATATCTCCATGAAATTCCCGACGATTTTATACTAAACGAAATCCAACAGCGCCAAGTCATCGCCACCAAACACGATCAAATTCACATCGACAAGCAAAACATTCAGGAATTTCTATCCCAACTCAAATTTCCATTATATTTCTTTGACTACGAAACCCTCTCAAGCGTCGTGCCATATTTTGATGGATTAGGCCCCTACAAACAGCTCCCATTCCAATATTCCCTTCATGTCCTGGATAAACCAAATGGCGAATTAAAGCATTTTGAATATTTACACGCCGATAATTCCAATCCGATCAAACCACTTACCGAAACCCTAAAATCCCAAATTGGAGATGAAGGTACTATCCTAGTCTGGTACGAACCATTCGAAAAAACCTGCAATCAACTAATGGGTACGATTAATCCCGAATATAAAGATTTTTATGAACAATTAAATCACCGAATCGTTGATTTAATGACCCCATTTTCAACCGGCCAATATGTCCATAAAGATTTTTTCGGCAGCGCCTCGATCAAAAAAGTCTTGCCGGTTTTGATCCCCGAATTATCCTACAAAGATCCCACATTCACGCCGGCGGCGCCGCCCAGCGGCTCTGGATGGAATCAGTCCTCGAAAACAAACGAGCAGGTCAAAAAGAAAAAAT
>VFKW01000115.1 GCA_009885355.1 Candidatus Berkelbacteria bacterium | reverse complement strand
GAAGACAATCCTGGCAAAACCAAACCCATAAAAGTTTCAGCTACTTAATAACTTCTTTTTAGAGAATTTAGTTTAAGTTCGTTAAAAAAAGGTTATTAGACAGTCTAGGTGGGGCAATATTTAATTACTATGAAGTAAAATTTATTTTGGACAGGGAGCAGCTTTATAAGAATGATTATATCTATAAGGGAATTTTGTTTAGGATGACTTTGACTAATTATAAAACGGTTGTTTTGTCAGGTTTGTCTAAGGAAGATGCAATTAAAATCTCAAATCAAGTAAAAACATTTTTGGCATAATTTCTAATTGGTAGATATTGCATTTAGGTTATATCAAATTTTTTTTGGATTGAAATTATATCTATTGAGCGATGCTGTAGGGATTGACAATTGATGAGTTTTTAGGTAGAATTGGTTCAATTACGAATATCTGAATGACATTTTAAGGGGGTGTGGGGGAAATGTTTCAGAAAAACCAGGAATTTGTTGACAGGGATTCTATGGTAACTTTGCTTGAGGTTACAGATAGTGGTATGCCGTCTGATGCCAAAATCAATGGTCGTATGATCATCAGGGATAGAGAAGTGGCCAAGATCATCGATCTGGCACTCGATGAGCAGTTCGGTAGTGGGCTGAGGTTTGGCCCGCTGGCATTTGATGGCGAACAGAAATCGAAGGTCTGTAAGTGTTTGATCGGTTGTTTGAGGAAATATGGTTCAACTCGTTATTTTCCAAATAACTCTCTTGGTCAGCAGGCGGATGAGATGATGTTGATTATCTATCGGGCGCTGAGAAAGAATAAGGTTATTCGGGTATCGAATATGCCCCAAGAATCAGCCTGTCAGCTTGCAAGCAACCTGATCGGTTATATCGCCGGAGCTTATCCGGTTAAGATAACTCTTCGGGAAAATCTTGTTTTTCGAGGGTTTCTATCGTGAAGTCATAGTTGTTTTTAGCCTGGGTTTATCCCAGGCTTATTTTTTTTTGAATGAGTTAACAGGGTATGGTTTTGACAAGGTGTTTAAATAGCATTACAATGAATCTGAAGTTAATCGCCGGAGGGCAATGTGGCGAAAAAGAAGAAAAAAGAGAAAAAAACCCCAAAAATAGGACGGTGGGATGTTTTTCGAATAATGAGAAAGCTTATGAAGCGTTTAAATAAGAAAATTATATTTGGCACTTTGGCTGGATTATTTGCGGCAGGCGGATTGGTGGCTTTTTTCAGGGGGCGAAAAAAAACTAGCGGATCGAAATATTATCGAAGTATTTTGCTAGGGTTGGCAGTTTTTTGCGGAATTATGGCATTTTATGGTATTTACTCGGTGGCGTATGCTGGGAAGTCTTTTCCGAATGTCAAATTGGCAGATATGAAAGTGGGCGGAAAGACAAATGCTGATCTGAAAAAGAGTTTGGATGAAAAGTTTAGAATCTATGAGATAAAACAGATAAAATTTAATTATAAGGATAAAAATTGGCAATTGAACCCGAGTGACATCAAATTGAGCTACGACAGTAAAAAAACAGAGGACCGGGTTATATCGATTGGCAGAGAAAAAACCTTTTTTGGACGAATGTGGAGCCGCTTAGGGCTAATTGGCAAGGCACGCGAGGTCAAACCAATTTATACTTATGACAAGGTGGCATTCGGGGCATTTATCGATAAAATCGCAACCGAAGTCGATGTGCCGGAATTGGATGCAACAGGTGTGATCAAAAAAAATAATGTGACTTTTGTGGCAGATCGAACAGGTATGAGAGTGGAAAAAGTGAAATTGCAATCTAGCATTTTGTCGAGTTTTGATAGCTTTACTAACCCTAAAATATCAGTGCCGGTGGCAACTTCTCATCCAAATGTAACTCTGGGTGATACGGAAATGGCGCGTCAACAGGTGATGACGATGCTGAAAAGTAAGCTGAACCTGAAGTGGCAGAAGGGTGCCTGGAATGTGGGTTCGGATGTTTTTAGCAGTTGGGTGAAATTTAGATCAGAAAAAGTCGATGGCCAGAAAACATCTTACAGGTTGACAGCCTATATTTCTGATGAAGAAGTGACGGATTATTTGAAGAAGCTCTCGAAGGATATCGATGTTCAGCCGCAAAATGCAAAATTGGCGATGAATAATGGTCAATTGACGGTGGCTCAGGTGAGTGTAACAGGTTATGCATTTGATCCAGCCGCGAGTATCTCTCTGATACGCGATGGGATTACCTCAGGGGAGACTCGTGAAATTCAGCTGGCGGTAAAGGAAGTACAGCCTGATGTGACGAGTAATAATTATTTGAATTTAGGGATAAAAGAAATCGTGGGAACCGGGGCCACGAATTTTAAGGGCTCTTCTGATGCCAGGAAAGCAAATGTGGCAAATGGGGCTCGGATTGTGAGCGGAACGTTGATCAAGCCAGGGGGTGAGTTTTCGGCGGTGGGAACGATCGGCAATGTGGATGCATCAGCAGGGTTTGTGCTGGGACTTGTGATCAAAGGTACAAAGACGGTGCCGGAATATGGCGGGGGGCTTTGCCAAGTATCTTCAACCCTGTTTCGGGCAGCATTGTATTCTGGGCTCAGGGTGACGGAACGGGCAAATCATGCTTATAGAGTGGGATATTACGAGACGGATGGGGACGGGAAAAGGATCGGTCCCGGGTTGGATTCGACGATTTACGGGCCGCATCCGGATCTGCGTTTTGTAAATGATACTGGGAATTGGATTTTGATACAGGGTAGAATTGAGAAGACAAAGTTGACATTTGATTTTTGGGGAACCAAGGATGGACGTGTGGCGACGGTGTCGGCACCTGTTATTTCAAATGAGATTCCGGCTCCGGCGGCAGAATATATAAATACTGATACTTTATTTGTCGGTCAAACTGAGCAGTCTGAGACATCACATCCGGGGGCATTGGTGGTTTTTGATTATTCCGTAATGAAGGATGGAAAAGAAATCAATAAACAGACTTTTAAGAGTAAATATAAGCCTTGGGGGGCGAAATATCTGGTGGGGACGAAGCCGGTAGAGGTGGCGCCTGCGCCTGCGCCTGCGCCGATTGTGCCAGTAACGCCTGTTGCTACTCCTGTTGTTGAAGTGCCGGCGGTGCCTGTCCAGTAGTTAGTAGTTAGGATATTGTTCGAGTGAAACGGAGTGGAGTCGAGAACCGTATATGGTAGCTTCTCGACAAGCTCGAAGAATAGTGTATAATTTTTCAAGGTTATTGTTCGATTAATTTTCAAGGTTATTGTTCGACCGGAGTGGAGAACCTAGTATTGTAGCTTCTCGACAAGCTCGAAGAATATGGTTTAGAGTGGTAGCTTCTCGACAGGGTCGAAGAATATGGTTTATTATTCGAGCCTGTCGTATGGCTATGTCATTTTGTTTATTGTGTTAGTTTGAAGAATATTATATAGTGAAATAAGTAATTTAAAGAAAGGAATCAAAATGGAAAAAGAAGATATTATCATCAAGAAACTTGATGAGATTTTGGAGCATTTGCGCTCTCGTAAATCTGAAGTCGACGAGAAACTTGCTATGGCTTTGAAGTGTGTCTGCGGACCCTTTGACGATGAGGAATGCGACGATGAGGAATGTGAATGTCATCATGAACACGAAGATAAGGATTCTGAGGATGAAAAATGTGCTTGTCACTCTGAGCAAGCTTGTGAATGCGGCTGTGAATGCAAATGTTGCAAAGAGGGTAAAGATTGCTGCAAGGATGGTAAATGCACTTGTGACTGTGAAGAATGTAAAGATGGTAAATGTGGATGCAAATGCTGTAGTTAGTAGTTGGTAGCTAGTAGTTAGGATTATAAAAACCAGGGCTAAAGGGCCCCGTTGGGGCTGATAAGCTTGCCACCGCCGGTTGGCGGGGTCCCGCTGCGGCGGGATAAGCTGGTAAGCCAATAAGAATTAAGCAGTAAGTAAGAACCGGCCGGCAGGCCGGTTTTTGGTAGGACTTTATTATTTTTGTATTATCGTAGCTCAAACTTGAGCTACGATAATTTGAGAAAGTCCTAAAAAGAAAAAACCCGCCTTTTTGAGGGGCGGGGGTTTGATTAGCGGGATGACCGAGATTTTTTAGCGGTGCTGGGGTAATTGCAAAATCTGGGGTAATTGCAAAATCTAGGGTCTGTGGTAACCCTAATCTTTTGAAGCGTATTTAGAATCAGCTGTAAATAGAATGATAAACAGATCTAATAATAAGTATAATTCTGTCATCTCTTTGTCATTCTGAGCTCTCAAGCGAAGAATCTTCTCCT
>VFKW01000147.1 GCA_009885355.1 Candidatus Berkelbacteria bacterium | reverse complement strand
GCGGTGGCGGAGGAGGAGGATGGTAGAGTAGCAGTTAGTAGTTGGTAGATAGTAGATAGGGAGGCGGCACAGCCGCGGTATTGGATTACTATAATTAGCAGTTATAAAAAAAGAGCCGTATACACAAGCCGGTTCTTTTTTTATTTTAGGGCGAGAAGGCAGAGTGATATGGCAGCGATAAGGGCGAAAATCCCGTTTAATATCATCGGCTGGAAATTCTTTTTTTGCAAAGAGATAAGAACGATGCCGAGAGATCCAGTTAGCATCAATCCTTGATAAAGAAAGCTGTGAACGGAGATGATGGAAAAACTGATAAGAATGTATCCAAGAAGAATGGCGACAAGACCATACCAACCGAGCAGGCTTGAAAAGTACTTATTGTTCATTTTACCTCAATATATTAATAACCGTAGCCCATATTGGCGACATCGACTATTTTTTTGGCAGCGCCACCATCGATCGATACGACATACATGGCATTTTCGCCTGATTTCATACTGGTAAAGAAGATCATCTTGCTATCGAGGGACCAGCTGATTTCGCCCTGAACAGTATCAATAGTGGTGAGTTTTCTTTCGTTTTTACCGTCTATTGTCGAGATAAAGACATTATTTTTGCCGTCGCGATTTGACAGGTAGGCGCTATATTTTCCATCTGATGATTTTGGACCATTGGGGCGCGAAATGTCGTATTGAGTCTCTGTGGCGGTTTTTGATGACAGATCATAGCTGTAATATTTTGTAGCACTATCTGAAATAGAGTAAAGAAGTTTGGTATTGGTGGTGAAATAAAACAGGTTTATCCAATTTAGATTATTGGTGATTTTTTCTTCATTAGTACCGTCGATATTGGCAAGATAGATTTCGTATTGGCTGCTTAAAGTACGCAGATTATATGCGACTTTTGACACTGCATCATTGAATATCAAATTTGAGATATTATTTCCGACGGAAAGTTGAATATTTTTCTTTAAATCGAGGTCATATATGTAGGCATCTGTTTTGTTGTCCGAGTAGCTTGTCCAGCCGACTTTTTTATTGTCCTTGCTCCAGAAATAACTACTGATGGATTTGTCAGAAATCTTAGTTAAGTTTTTGCCAGTGATATCAACTAAAAATAATTGGCTGACAGAATTATTTTGAGTATCTTTTTTACCTTCTCTGGAACTAGTAAAGAGCACTTTTTTTCGATCAGGAGATAAGGTTGGGTTGAAGTCCTCATAGTCCCCTACTCTCGAAATGAGTGGTTTTTGGTCGGTACTGTCATAATTTGAGACGTAGATGCCTTGCTTGCCCTTATCTCGATTTGAGGCAAAGACGATGGTGCCGACAGGAACAAGATTGATTTTACCGATATCGTTGCTGGATTTGGAAACAGTAAATTTACTTGAAAATGATAAATAATTATCCGACTTGATACTCAAAGTAATATCGCCGGTTGGAGTTTGAGTAAAGGTAAAACGACCGTCTGAGCCGGTTTTGACAGTACGATCACCTAGGGCAATTTCGATGTTTGGAAGGGGTTGTTCGGAAATATAATTTTGAATTATGCCAGTGGCACTGACTTTGGCGGCGGGAACTTTTTCAAGAGTATAGTTGAGTAAATTGTGGCCTTTGGTTAATTTGATCGTTTCATTTTTAGCGATGTATCCGTCTTTTGATAAAGTAAGGGCGTAATCTCCCTGCACGAGTTTTGTCAGGGTCGATTCGCCTTTGGCGCTGGTGGTGGCTTGCGCAGAATATTTTGGCTGTTTGATATTTTTCAGACCGACTGTGGCGGCTAGCGGTTTACTGTCTTTGGTATCTGTAATTGTGATAACAGCATCGGACCAATAAACAGATTCGTAGCCTTTGGCAATGATGCCGGTAAAATAACAAACGGCAGCGAGGACAATCAGACTAAAAATGCTGATTGCAAAGACAGCTTGATGTTTGTTTAGGCGAATATCGATAGTCAACTCTTTTTTTGGTTCATTAATTTTTTCGACAGGCTTTTTTGGTGCCTCTAAAATGACTTCTTTTGGTTCGAGCTCTTTATTGTCTTCTGGTTCCATTTTACCCCTCCATTTATTTATTTCTATTTTATTATATAGGAAAAGTTGGACTGATAGCAAGGAGCTTGATTTATCAGGGAATATATCATATAATGGCTTTGAAAGTTGGGATCATTTGATTTCAATTTATCTTGTACATTGAGAGGTGAAGAGAGTTGTTAAAGAGATATTCGAACCCTAAAATGGCCAGTATCTTTGGCGAAGAAAACAAATTCCAAAGTTGGCTGGATGTTGAAATTGCCGTATGTGAAGCACAGGAACACTTCGGCAAGATTCCAAACGGAACGACAGAGAAGATCAAAAAAGGCGCAAAATTTTCGATCGAACGAATCGAAGAGATCGAGAAGACTACGGCGCATGATCTGATTGCTTTTTGCAAATGTGTGACGGAGCATCTAGGGGATGAAGGCCGATACCTGCATTACGGCGTGACTAGCTATGACATTGAAGACACAGCTATGGCGCTCCGGATGAAGAAGGCATCTGATTTGATAATAGATGACCTGGAGGGTCTGCTCGAAGCAATCGCAAAACTTGCCAAGGCACACAAGATGACTCCGATGATCGGGCGGACACATGGAGTGCAGGCGGAACCAATTACATTTGGTTTCAAAATGGCCGTTTGGTATAGCCAAGTGCAGCGTGATCTGAAAAGAATGAAGGCTGCACGTGAAGAAATCAGTGTTGGGAAGATTTCCGGGGCAGTTGGAATCTTTGGCAATATCGATCCAGAGCAAGAAGAATATGTTTGTTTATTGCTTGGATTGGAACCAGCGCCGGTATCCACACAGATTATCCAAAGAGATCGACATGCTCAGTTTATGACAACTCTGGCGATGATCGCATCATCGTGTGAAAACTTTGCAACTGAAATGCGCAACCTCCAGCGAACAGAAATCCTGGAAGTCCAAGAAATGTTCCTACCAGGACAGCGCGGCTCGTCGGCAATGCCACATAAACGAAATCCATGGCGATTTGAGTCGATTTGCGGATTGGCGCGAGTAGTAAGAGCAAATGCTCAGCCGGCGATGGAAAATATCGTTTCTTGGCATGAGCGCGACCTGACAAACTCGGCAGTCGAAAGAATCATTATTCCGGATAGCTGTCTTGCGGTTGATTTCATGCTACAATCGCTTACTAAACTTTTGGGCAAACTAGAAGTCAATACTGGGAATATGCAGCGCAACCTGGAATTGAATGGTCAGCTTGTTTTCTCTGAACATGTAATGCTCGCCCTGATTGAAAAAGGCATGACCAGAGATGAAGCATACACGATCTGCCAACAAGGCGCTGCAAAGTGCTGGGATGAGAAGATAGCCTTCAGATTAGCATTAGAATCGAATGAAAGAGTCCAGCAGCTTCTGAATTCCGAGGAGCTAGACAAGTGCTTTGATCTTGAGCACCATTTCCGCAATATCGACACTATTTTCGAAAGACTTAACCTTAATTAACTAACTGATTTTAAACCGCCGGGGCACCGGCGGTATTTTTTTTGTCCTATAGTATTAGATTAAAGTTCGTGCAATAACATCACGGCAAGTTAAACCTGCCTGCCGGCGGGCAGGGCTTGGGCTACATTCGAATAATGAGGTATAATACTTATGCGGAGGGGAAATGAAAAATGTGATCGACCCGGTAAAAATGTTTGAGCAAGATAATGGTTTGAGTGAAAAAGAAGCTGCCCAAAAGCTTAAATCATACGGAACAAATGAAATCCAATTAAAAGATCGATTTTTATTATTTAAAAATATTGCTGATCAATTTACTGACTTTTTGGTCATTATATTGGTATGCGCGGCAAGTATATCATTATTTTTAGGTGATTTAAGGACGGCAACGGCACTTTTCGCGGTTGTTTTGTTAAATGCGGTTATTGGCTTTGCCCAGCAGTACCGGACGGAAAAAACCCTACAAGCACTTAAAAATTTATTACCGTCAAAATGTCGAGTAATTCGAGACAAAGAAGAAAAAGAGATTTTGTCAAAATATTTGGTGCCCGGCGATATTGCGATATTGCAAGCCGGAGATTCTGTGCCGGCGGACGGAAAAATATTGGAATTTTATTCTTTTAAAACAAATGAAGCATCCTTGACTGGAGAAGTCAGCCCCCAGGTAAAACATATTCATTCAGACAGACGACATCCACATGCCGATATGGTTTTTATGGGAACAACGGTTTTAGAAGGAGAGGCAAGGATTGTGGTCACGGCAACCGGTTTTAAAACCAAATTTGGCGAACTGGCTAAAAAAACACATGAAACTGAAGAAAATTTAAGCCCGCTTCAAAAGAGGCTGCGAAAAGTCGGCAAAACAGTGGCGAAGATTTGCGGATTGATCATGCTTTTAATTATTATTTTTGAACAAACTAAAAATGGCCTGGCAGGCGGCACTTTATTTGATCTACAGTCATTTCGAGGGATTTTCCTGTTTGCACTGGCGATCTCGGCGGCGCTGGTACCAGAAGGATTGCCAGCGACAGTATCGGTGGCATTATCGATCAGTGCAAATCGACTGATGAAAAAAAGAGCAATTATTAAAAAATTGGCTTCGGTGGAAACACTTGGATCAACTGAAGTAATTTGCACAGATAAAACCGGCACTTTGACGGAAGGAAAAATGTCAGTGGTAAAAATCTGGCCTTCGGGGGAAAAACAAGCTTTAGATTTCAAAGAATATGAACTGGATGAGAAATCATATTTAGCGACAAATTGGGCTACTTGTCAAAATATCAATGTCGTAGAAGGACGATTGATCGGGGACCCTGACGATGTGGCGCTTTATGAGGCTTTGCTTGGTAAAAAAATTGATCCGGTTTTAATAAATGTAAATAATAAAAAAATTCATGAAATTTCATTTAATGCGATTCGAAAAATGATGTCGGTAGTTACACGAAGTAATTTGAAAGTTACGCTTTACACAAAAGGCAATCCGCATTTGGTGATTGAAAAATGCAAAATGAAGGACGATGAGCAGCAGTATTACCTGGAACAGATCGATATATTGGCCAAAGATGGTCTGAGGATTTTTGGATTTGCGCATAGAGAACTTGGTTTTATGCCAGATGATCGAAAACCGGATAATTTGGAAAAAGATCTGATCTTTGATGGATTGGTCGGTTTTGAAGATGATATTCGCGAGGAAGTTCCATCAGCGATCGATTATTGCCGCAATGTCGGAATTAAAATCATTATGATTACCGGGGATTATAAATTAACAGCGATCTCAACTGCTCATAAAATAAATTTGGCAAATGACCCGAACTTTCGAGCGATTTCGGGGATTGAATTGGCAAAAATGAGTGATTTGGAACTACGGGAAAATCTTTTGCACCAAGTATTATTTTACGAAACTGACCCAATGGAAAAATTGCGCATTGTTGAGACATTGCAAAAAATGGGGAAAGTGGTGGCGGTGACTGGAGATGGGGTAAATGACTCACTGGCTTTAAAAAAGGCTGATATCGGGGTAGCAATGGGTAGAAATGGAACCGACGTAGCCAAAGAAGCGGCGGATATGATCTTGCTGGACGATAATTTCGCAACGATCGTAAAGGCGATCAAAGAAGGAAAATTGATCTGGAATAATTTACGTCGGTTTTTATTGTATGTATTATCTTCGGATGCGGGAGAATTTATGACCGTTTTGATTGCGATAATCTGCGGATTGCCCTTGCCACTTTTGGCAGTACAAGTTTTATCGGTTGATTTGGGAACAAATATTTTTCCGTCTCTAGCACTAGCGGCTGACCCGGCAACCAAAGAAGTGATCAATCAACCAGTATCCAAAAGAGAAGATTTGCTCGGAAAACCGGTTTTGAAAAGATTATTATACATAGGACTAGTCATGGGCGCAGGCGGAGTGTTTAATTTTTGGCTGATTAACGGCAATGGACCGGCGGGGACCGATTTGTATAAAATGGCGACGACAGCTGCTTATGCAACGATCGTGGTTTGCCAAATCGTGAATGTATTTGAAATACGCGGAGGGATTAAATCGGGCAGACGAATGTTTTTGTCAAATAAATATTTGATCATATCTGTTTTGGCGGAGATCGGGATATTATTATCCATAGTTTATCTGCCACCTTTGCAAAACTTTTTATCGACAAAACCACTGGATATACAAAACTGGATATCGATAATATGCATCGGCATAATCTTTTTGGCAATTGAGGAAGCCCGGAGATTTTTCAAAAGACAAAGAGAAGAAGTAAGTGAAAATAATTTGAAATATGCCTAGATTATTTTGTCTTTTCTAAATAAGCTAATAAATAGATGCGTTTGTAGCTTTGATTATTGAGTCTGGCGTAGCCTTTTTTCTTTTCGAGTTTATTGATTTTGAAATATTGGCTGTAGATTTTTTGAAAATCATCTGCACTAAAAACACGCTCTGTGAGATATAATTCTTTCATATAATAGGTATCTTTTTGTTTGCCGGGAGATAATCTGATAAGATTTTGGGCGTTTTTATCGCCGTCTTTACATAGAGCACGGACGAAAAAATGACCGCCGGGCTTTAACACGCGATAGGTTTCTTTAAGATAGATTTCCCTCTCGGCTTCATTTAAAGAATTTGAAGAAGTTATGTCAAGAATAACATCAAAAAAATCATCTAAAAAAGGGTAAATATCGCCGATACTGCGAGATAAATATTTGACGCTAGCGTCCATCTTGTCGGCACGATTCTGGGCGATTTTGATGGCGGTAGTTGAAATTTCCATGCCGGTAACTTCATTTCCAAGATCGGCTAAATAATTGGCATTGCGGCCAGTGCCGGAGCCGAGATCGAGAATATTTAAATTTTCTAATTTTAAATGATGAGTTTTTTTAAGATATTTTAAGAATCGCAAAATGTCGTTTTGCGGAACGTCTCGGCCGCTAATTAGCTGCGGCCGGCGATATTCTTTTTCCCAGGCATCATATTGTGGCATGGTTTGATTATAGCAAATATTGGTAAATTTTGCAGGACTTTGAATAATATTTTATTAATAATAATTAAATGCTTGTAATGTCGATTTGTGCTATACTTTATATATAAGTATAAAAAAGGAGGACTAATGCGGGTTTTTAAGTACCAGGCATTAGATAGTAACGGATTGGTTGTAGAAGGTCTCGTCAGAGCTCCTTCCAAATATGAGGCTGAAGAGAAAATCAAGTCTCGAAAACTAGAAGTCATGAATGTTAAAACATCTCATAATTTCATGTCAAAATTTCTGAAAAACATTTCTTTTTCTGGGATTTCGGCATGGGACAAAAGTACGGTCTATCGAGAACTTGCCACAATGATAAAAGCTGGCATCCCGCTAGTAAGAGCACTCCAATCAATTTCAAAAACATCTAATAATAATATCCAAAAACTTTTTGCTAAAGTCATCGCTGATTTGAACCAAGGAAAATCTTTCTCGGCCGCCTGCCAAATACAAAAAAAGTTTTTTTCAGAAGTTGACGTCCATATTATTGAATCAGGCGAAGCGACCGGTTCGTTTGATCGTGTTTTGCTTAAATTAGCTGACGAGAAAGAAAAAGAATATAGCCTGAGACAAAAAGTAAAAGGAGCAATGATCTATCCGATCATTGTTTTTGTGGTAATTATTGGCGTTGTTATTATTATGATCACAAAGATCATGCCAGTTTTATCTGAAATATTCACAACCGCAGGCAAAAAACCCCCGATGGCGACACAGGTTCTGATTGGCTTGAGTGAATTCTTTATTAATTATTGGTGGTTAATTATTATACTTTTGGCTGTGTTTACTACTGTACTAACATTGTGGACCAGATATACTCTAATCGGAAAATATATTTTAAGTTTGGTAAAATTTAAAGCGCCTGTCTTTGGTAAACTGCATCAATCTGTATCGTTAGCCGAAATTACAAGTACGCTATCAATTCTTCTTTCTAGCGGAGTTGATATTATTAGCGCAGTTAAGCTAGCTAGCGGAGTTACAACTAACCAAATATATCGCCGTTGCTTCAAAAATATTGCCGATAACCTGGAAAAAGGCATCCCTATATCTGCAACAATGGAAGCTTATGAACGTGTATTCCCGCCGATTGTGGGCAACATGATCAGTGTCGGCGAGGAAAGCGGCACGATGGACCAGATGCTTCTGACGCTGGCGCATTATTATGAAGAAGACGCTGATACAAAAGTAAAGACGTTATCCTCCAGTTTGGAACCACTTATTATTGTATTTCTAGGTTTTGGGGTGGCTTTTATCGTTTTTGCCGTGATGATGCCGATTTACAACTTAACCGATATTTATTAAAAGGGAGAAACTATGAGACGTACCAAGTATGGTTTTACACTAATTGAAGTCTTGATCACGATGGCTATTATCGGGATGCTGTATTCGATCTCAATTTATGGCGTCAAAACCGCCCGCGCCAGAGCAAGAGATGGGGAAAGAATTGCTGATCTAAACCGAGTGCAGGGGGTTTTGGTGCAATATTACTCGATCGAGAAGACTTATCCGACAAGTAATAATGTATATACCGACGATCTGAACGTTTTGAAAACCGAGAAGTATTTGACCGCTCTACCTGTAGATCCGATCAATAACGGAGAAAATATTTATTCCTATTATAATAGTAGCGATAATTTTGCCCTTAGAGCAAAAATGGAAGCTGGTAATGCAAAAGCAAAAAATGACAATGGGAAGTCTCCAGATTATTATGAAACAGGTAATGGAGAGGCGTGGATAGATCTTTTACCATAGTAATTAATTGAAAAATATGAAAAATAAAGGTTACACATTAATAGAACTTCTGGTAGTCATGAGTATAATGGCCATTTTTATGGCCATAATTTTGCCTGGTTTTAATCGACCGCGACCCGAGCAAATCCTGGAACAAGCCAGCCTGGAAGTACGAAATAGCATCTTACAAGCAAGATCACTGGCAATGGCACCACAAAAAAATTCAACGGCTGATTGTTATGCTGCCAAAGTCGATACCCTGGGTAATATCAATATCTACTCTTATACGGACAGTACAATAGGTCATTGCACTATGGGCACAGCACTAAATGGTTATAAAAATAATTTATCAAGCAAAATCGACTATCCTATAACTTCTTTTGAAGTCAAATTTCGGGTGGCGGAAAATGAAATCACAGCAACTAGCCCAAATTCATTAATACTCGAAACAGTAGACGACTCAAGAAAAATAGAAATCAAGATTGATCAAAAAACAGGCTATGTAAGTATGGATCCTATATGAACATAATAAAAAAAAGACAATCTGGTTTTACTTTGGTCGAGGTTGCTATTTCGGTCGTAATTATTACCGCTACTATCGTTGTTTCCTATAGATTGGCAACCAGCTCAATAATGGCAACTACCCAAAATGGTATTCGCCTTCAAGCATATTATTTAGCAACCGAAGGAATTGAAGCGACAAGAGCAATCAAGCGAAATAATAGCATAATATCTGATGGCACTTACGGTATTAGCCTTTCGAGTGGCACTTATACTTTTTCTAGTAACCAAGATGAGAATCCTATTGATAATTTTAATTTTCACCGCTCAGTTTCCATCGTTACAGATGGGTCAATATACAAAATCACCTCAATGGTTTGGTGGGGGAATGTTTCGACAGACGAAAAAAAAAGCATCAAGCTAATTAGCTATATTGGAGTAAATTGATGAATAAAAGGAAGCGACAATTGGGAATGACTTTAATTGAGGTGTTGGTCGCGACAATAATTTTTGCGTCTATTTGTATGATCGCGATCACAGTGACTATCCACATGAACAGCATGATGTACCAAAATCGACTGCAGGGAAGATTGCAGGAAGAAGCTCATTATATAATGGAATACATCAACCGCGAGGTGGCAAAATCATCTGATGTCACAATCTCAAGGAATAATCTCACGATTGTCAAAGCAAACGAGACGATTGTAATTTCAATAACTGGAAACAAGCTAACACTTGACACTGATGCCGATACTCTTACACACAATCTCTCGAGTGGAGATCTGAAAATAACTGATTATACACTTACGCAAATAAATGTAGTAACCGGATCAAAACCGGTATTTAAAATCCAGCTAACATTGAAGCCGGAAGATAAAAATATTTTAATATCTAGAAAATCTGCCTATTTGGGCGGGGATGATAAATTAGGCCAGCTGGTGTTTAGCTTGAATTCAACTTTTTCTGTTCCGGATTAGGAGTAAACATATGAAAAGACAAAAAGGCTCAGCTTTATTAATCGCCATTTTGACGACAACTTCGATTTTAATAATGGTGCTTGGAATCAGCCGATTGGTAATCCCCCAAATCGAACAAAACCATCGATTGACCGACGCTCTGGTGGCGGATTATGCCGCCAAGGCGGGGATTGAGTATTTTAAACAAAACCCATCGATATTCACTACAAATATCACTACGACTAAAAATTTAGATACAAATTTAAGTACTTGCGACAGCCGAAAAGAGAGATGTTTTACAATCAAGCCAGTGATCGAGACGAATCCAGATAGCGGTAATAAATTTAGGGTGGCTGTGGTTTCCTTAAATGATAGCCAGCCAAAAATAAACCAGGGTATTTTTGGAACAATGAATAAGATGCTTGTCATGAGAACCACTGGCAACCAAGATCAAATAAAAGCGAGTCAAAAAATTATTGACGTGATCGGTGGAGCAAATTATAGCTTTGAAAATCCACATCCAGATAACCCTACTAGCTGTGGCAAATGGCTGAAAAAACTAGATTGGTTATTGAAGAATCCAAATGATTTAATGGATTATGATCTTCTCTATATCACAAACGGCACAACAAATCTTTCAAGCGGATCCGTCGCTAACGGTGAATTAGATTTTAAACCATTTTTTGATCACACAAAATATTCATTCACATTAGGCGACTATCTTAAAGCAGGTAAACATCTTTTTATCGACAATGCCTATGGAGCAGTAGTATCTTTTCCCTCAATAACCGAATTTAATAATCTTGGGGGCATTTATTTCGACACACTATTAGCCAACGTCGGTTTCTCGTGGTCAAATATAGCTGATGGTAATTATCGAAATGAACCGGGATTTATAAACGGAAGCTTGGAAAAACCAGGAGTTACAAATACTGAATTTGATGGCCCGAATACCATCTTTAAATATGTTAATATCTATGCCCAGCAAAATTTGATGACCATAAATACAGCAATGAAAGAAATTATTGATAATAAGTTACAACTAACAAGAGGCGGCTGGGTCGATGACTACTATCCAATTATCTCAACTAATGCAGTAGGATTTCCTTTAATGACAAACAACGGATCAGGTTATACAGAAATGGCTCCTTTCGGAGATCAAAATAAAATAAACATTGCGATGCAATATTTTGGCGACTACACCAAAGGTTGGATTATATTAGCTTCTTCCAGCCCTGGAACTATGGTGACTGCCCAAGGCGCCACAGATGTTGATCTGTGTAATATCAACGATATCCAGTCAGAAGACGTGGTTGCCCCTTATATGTTTATTTTTTCAGTAGCAGAGTTTTCAACTAAGCTTCGAAGTGTCAATGTTACTGGAACTTATGGCAATGTTCAACGGACATATCGAGCCACACCGGAAATCGATAACACAAATCGCTTAAAAATTTCCTGGAAGGAAATAGCACATTAAGGAGATATTATGGGATTTTTTGTAAAATTAGTTAAATTAATCGCTCGCCTGGCAGTAATCGGAATAGTATTTATAGTTTTAATAAATACGACATTTTCCTTTTTAAGCATGTTTGGGAATTATCAGTACAAGGCTGCATATGATGTTGCTAAAGAATTATTAAATGTGATAAATATTAACGACCTGGAAATAATTTTTATCATTAAGTTAACAATTAATACACTAGTTGCAGTAGTCGGACTTTCATTTTTTATCAATAATTTTATGAAACTTTTTGATCAAATCCAATTCTTTTTTAGTGATTTTTATATTTCCAAAGTGAGCAAAGTAAAAACCGACGACCTCGAATATGACGATCTTTTACCAAGGTACGCAAAAAAACAAGTGGAAAAACCTATAGTAGTCGAAAAATCGGTTATCAGCAAGGCTAAAAGCATGCCGCCAAAAGTCGAACCGACTCAAAAAATTATCCCAATGAAAGAAGAACATATTGAAAAATTACTATACTCTGAAAATAAAAGTACAAATAAGCCAATTATTAAGATATTTGACACTTTATTTAACAAGCATAAAGGAATCGAGCAAAAAAATAATAAACCAACATCAAGCAAAGAAGATCATAATAAAATGATTGATCAACTTGATAAAAAAGAATTGATAACCAACAAAATGGATATAAAATCATCCGAAGATAAAATAATAATCCCAAAGCAAACTGATCAAAAAAAAGTAGAATATAAACATATCGAAGTCTTACCGGAACCCAAACGTCATAATAAAAATATTGTGCCAACTATTAAATCAAAAAATTCAACTATTAATGAAGATGGTTTTGTCAAATCACTCAGCCTTACTTCGCTTATAGGACTATCTTTTGGTCGCAAAAAAAAGGAAGAACCTAAAAAAAGGGTTATAAATATTGATATGTAATAATTTTTCCTCTTTTATAATCCGAGGGATTGGTCTATTTGTTTTTTGTCAAAACCGATGATGACTTCATCATCGATCCATATTTGCGGCACGCCCATGTGACCGGATTTTTCAAACATTTTTTGAGCTGAATATGGGTCGATTGATACATCTATATTTTGATATGCGACATTTTTCTCATCGAGATATTGTTTTATCTTGACACACCACAGGCAAGTGGGAGTGGAGAAAACTTTAACTATTTGGGCCATAATGGTCTCCTTTCTTAATTTAGTTCAATTTTAATACAACTGTTTTAATTTGTCAAGTGTATATTTTCCAAAACATAATGACTTCGTTGGAAGGATGTAATTTCTTGAGTATTTATGGTATAATTTATATACTTATATTTTGGAGTATAAAAATGAGTGGAATGCATGGGGCCGGAAAAATCAGGCGATCTTTTAGCCGAGATGATTCGGTCAAAAATATTAAAATCACAAAACAGACCAAACGTCGGATTTGGCTATTTTTGAAACCATTTAAAAAGATTCTTGTCGTATTTATTTTGTTAATCGTGATTGATGCATTTATCAGCGTGGCAAATCCGTTGATTTATCGGGAAATTATCAATCAAGGTATCCTGAAACACAATGGCGATCTTATTATCAGATTTGCCTTGTTAATTGCCGGATTGGCGCTGGTTGATGCCGGATTATCTTTTGGACAAAGCTTTATTTCTTCAAAAATTAGCCAAGGTTTGATCTTTGATATGCGGACAAAAATATTTTCTCATGTACAAAGGATGCCTTTGGCTTTTTTCACTCGAGTGCGAACCGGAGCTTTAGTTAGCCGATTGAACAATGATGTGCTAGGAGCGCAGCAGGCATTTACAGACGTGATATCGACTGTAATTGGCAATATATTTAGCGTAATTTTAGTATTGTTGACGATGATATTTTTATCGTGGCGGCTGACACTGGTAGCGCTCATCTTGGTGCCACTATTCATTCTTCCGGCAAGATGGTTTGGGCAAAAATTACAAGCTATCACGCTCGAGAGATACGATCTAAATGCAAAAATGGGTTCGATGATGGTGGAAAAATTTAATGTTTCTGGGGCCCTTCTTTCAAAATTATTTGGTCGGCCAAAAAAAGAAGATAAATCCTTTTCAGATAAAGCTAGCAGGGTGCGGGATATCGGTATTACTCAAGAATTGTATATGAGATTTTTTAGAATCGCTTTGACTCTGGTTGCAACGCTGGCAGTGGCATTAGTATATGGCTGGGGCGGTATGATGTCGGTCAATAATGTTTTGGATGTGGGAACGGTAGTGGCGATGACGGTATATTTAAACCGGCTTTATGGGCCATTGACTCAACTGTCAAATATTAACGTCGATGTGATGACGGCGCTGGTTTCATTTGAAAGAGTGTTTGAAATTTTGGATATGCCTTTGTTAATTAATGAGAAAAAAGATGCACGATCGATCACGGCAGGGCCAGCTGAAATTGAATTTAAAAATGTCGGATTTCATTATCCATCAGCGGACGAAGTGTCATTGGCTTCGCTGGAATCGGTAGCGATATTGGACAAAACAAAAGAGAAAAAGGTGCTTTTCGACATCAATTTTACAGCAAAAGCGGGGGAAATGGTGGCGCTAGTCGGACCGTCGGGAGCGGGAAAAACGACGATAACGCAGCTGTTGTCGAGATTGTATGATGTCGACGAAGGCGCGATTTTACTAAATAAAATCGATGTGCGTGATGCAAAATTGGATAGCCTGCAGGATCGCATTGGAGTTGTGACGCAAGATGCGCATATGTTTCATGAGACGATAAAAGAGAATTTGCTATATGCTAAAACGGATGCAAATGATGAGGAAATAAAAAGCGCTTTGAAAGCAGCACAAATATTAAAATTAGTCGAAGGCTTGCCGCAAGGTTTGGATACGTTGGTTGGTGAGCGTGGATATCGCTTGTCTGGCGGAGAAAAACAAAGATTGGCGATTGCCAGGCTCATTCTGAAAGCGCCGGATGTGGTAATATTGGATGAGGCGACGGCTCATTTGGATTCGGAGTCGGAAAAAGCGATCCAAAAAGCACTGGAAATTGCGCTAAAAGGACGAACTTCGATCGTGATTGCGCATCGATTATCAACGATTCGCAAGGCTGATAAAATTTTGGTGATAAACAATGGACGCATTGTAGAGCATGGGAAGCACGCAGATTTGCTAAAAAATGACGGATTGTACGCCGAATTATATCGAACTCAATTTGAAGATCAGGAAGAGAAAGCCTAGATTTATATTTATTTGGCTAGAAATTCGAAGGCTTGGTAAATGAGGACGGCTGGCCAGACGATGGCTTTTAGAAAACCTAAAACACCAGCGCCAAAAGTAGCGGCGTGGCCGATGAAATAGACGGCGGCGCCAATGAAGCCCATGCCATAGATAGCCCCGGAGGGGGCGTTATTTTGAACGTGTGATTTCATATTACTCCTTTATTATTATCTTTTGAGGTGACTAAAATAATTCCAGCAAAGGCTAGGAGAGAGCCGATGATAAACCAGAGGGATAATTTTTCATTGAGCATTCCGACGGCCCAGAGGATGGTGAAAATCGGCTGGAGGTATAAGACCATAGTGGCTACAACCGGAGTGGCATTTTTGATGGCAAGCTGATAGACATAATAATATATGCCGGCGCCGATGATGCCGACATAAAGAGAACTCCAGATGGTGGCTGCAGAAATTGAATGGACCCAAGTTGCATTATGAAAAGTAAATGGTGAGAGGATAGTTTGGATAACGACCGTGGTCAGGGCAAAAGCGAGAGTTATTTGAAGCGGCTGATATTTTTTTTGATAGTGCTTGGAAAATACAGAATAAAAAGAAAAAGAAATGACGGCGATAAAAATGATTAAATTACCGGCGATGCTGCCATTAATTGAAGACTTGCCGCTTAAAACTGGCAAAATGATGATAATTAGAGATCCGAGAAATCCGGCTAGAATGCCGACAATTTTTCTGGATGAAAATCTTTCTTTTAGTAAAAAGTATGAAGCCAGAGCGGCCAAAAGCGGGGCGAAGGTATAAAGCATTTGACTGGAAGAGGCAGTTGTCCAACGCACGCCAAAGACAAAAAGAGTGACGTTCATGGAACCAAGGATCGAGACGGGAATTAATTCTTTAAATCCTTTTAAGGTCAGTTTTTGTTTTTGTAATAGCAAAATTATTAATAAAATTATCGAGGCTAAGATAAATCTGATCAAAGTAAAAGGCAGCGGCGGGATGGTACGCAGGGCGATTTTTGAAAATACCGGAATGCCGCCGCCCGCCAGGGCGGCTATCGTGATCAAGATGATTGATTTATATTGTTGAATTTTTTGCATATTACTATTGTATTATAAACCTCATTGTGAGTATTGAATAGGTTATAAAATATTTAAGCTTCTAAGTGAAAAGGATTGAAATTAGTTTTTAGATCGTAGTAATCTGCGGATTCTTTTTGTTTTAATTTATTGATGATGAGATAGGTTAATGGTGTGAATACGACTTCGACGGAGGTTTTGAAGATATAGTTAAAAATAATTAAATCGATTAATAAGTTGGTCGGGATCGTGCCGGCAAAAGCGATGATGACAAATATTAAACTATCTAGAAGTTCGCCGACCAAAGTGGAGCCGATGGTGCGCATCCAGAGCCATTTGCCTTTGGTTTTGATTTTCATTTTGGCTAATATATAGGAGTTGGCAAACTCACCGACAAAATATGCTGCCAGACTGGCCGCGACTATTCGCGGGGCTTGACCTAAAATTTTCATGTAGGCGTCTTGATTGTTCCAGCCATCGGCCGATGGTAAAAGTCCGACAACGATAAGAACGAGCGACATTAGTAAAGCCGAGGCGAAGCCGAGCCAGATGACGCGGCGGGAATTTTTGTAGCCGTAAACTTCAGTCAAAACGTCATTGAAAATATAGGAAAGCGGGAATAAAATAGTGCCGCCATCGAGGACCATAAAACCGATTTTGGCAAGTTTGGTCGAAGCGATATTGCTGATTAATAAAACGGCGACGAAGATAACGGTGATGATGTCTAAGTATTTATATTTTTTCATTTTTCTCCTATTAGCAGACCTTATTTTAGCAGAAAAACCTTGAAATGAAAAGTCGTTGGTATTAAAATAGGGCCCGTCAGGGCCCTTATGGAATTGAGGCTAGTTGTCCAGCCAGATGACTGGATAGCGCTTGCCATGATATTCTGTGTCTATCACACCTTGAGCAAGATAGAATTCAGAATTATTAATAGCGTTCAGAGTTTCCAGACTTGAAGTCATTAATTTGATACCTCCACGGTGAGGTATTGCCGGAGTTGCGGCCGGCCAAATTATTTTGCTGCCGTCTTCGATGTAGGCGGCATAGTAACCATCGATGAACTCGACGACACTAAACGATGAGGGCTTGCGAACTTTTCCCCAGACTTTGGCGCGCAGAGCGTAGCAAGGCGCACCTTTATCATTTAAAGAAGAAAAAATTGCGCGATTGTTAAATGCAGTTGGTTTCGGCAGATCATTGGCTTGGCTTTTAAGAGTGACCACTCCACTGGACATTTGGATCGAATGCCAACTATCCCAGCCGGATTTTGTACCGTAAACATTTATCTTGTCTCCGATAGCCGGCTGATAGGGTCCCGTCCAAAAATTGATAACATCGGCGCAAGGTTTATTCTCTTTTTGGAGATATATTGTCGCGCCGCTCGGTTTTGTAACCACTTGTGTCACGATAAAATCACCTAGATCCTCATTTGTGGTAACAATAAAGGGGATCGTGACTTCGTCTACAATGTTTACCGGCAGCATATCGGTGCTGTTGTAAGTCTGGACTAATATGAATGCTTTACCAGATCTCATATCACCATTTCCATTTCCTGCGGCATTGTATGATGTGCAACCAGGACGAACATTGCCATATTGAGTAATAATCGGGTTGATAATGTTGTCAATAGTCCACTCAAGGACTTCATTTTCGGCAATTTCAGCTCCGGCGGCATTTTTTAGTGTAATGCCGGTTGCAAAGTTACTGTTATTAAGTGTCCAATCTCCAACATCGCCGGAGTTAATGTCAAACAAACTTGATCC
Source organism: Candidatus Berkelbacteria bacterium (assembly GCA_009885355.1). Taxonomy (GTDB): domain Bacteria; phylum Patescibacteriota; class UBA1384; order VFKW01; family VFKW01; genus VFKW01. Next base: position 5,933 of record VFKW01000147.1, on the reverse strand, counting down.
GAAAATTTCCAACCAGGCTGGCGTTGTGCCGCCTATAGCAATAGTTTTCCAGTCCATTCTTATTGCTTTGACATTGTGGGTCGTACCGAGTTTCATCGTGAAATGGTACGAAGATATGGCACTAGGTTTGAGATTGGAAAGTACGACACTAGCATCAGTCATTGTGGCGGCTGCCACGGGAATTGTCAGAGAGATCATCGCAAAGGCGACGATCAAGAAGCAAAGCAGTTTTTTTGTAATCCGAATCATATCATTTTCTCCTCATTCAGTTTTTTCAAAACGACTTACAAAATATTACAACAGCCACACAAAAACCAGATACCACCTCCTTGAATATTAGATTGTCAATCTACAACCCAGTGATCGTTTGCTGGAAATACGACATAAATTAACAGGTTAATATTATAACAAAAAATTGCTATTGTCAATAATTATTGAAATGTTTGCTTAGCTTTGGAGATTTTTTGAGGATACTAATTACTTAAAAATATTCGAGCCAGACGGAGGTCTTCGAATGAGTATTTGCCGTTTAGGCGTTTAAAAACTGGAGTTAAAACTTGAGTTTTTGATTGACTAAACGCTTTTTTGATTTCATCGAATTTGGATGCATTTGGTTTTAAGTAGCTTATATCAAGTTCAGGATTTTCTTTGGATAATTTTTCTAAATGGGAAATAATAGTATTGATGGTGAGCTGTCGCACATCGGCCATTTGTTCCAATGAAAGTTTTTGAATGATCAAAGTTTTGGTTTCATCATAGGTTTTGGCCGAAGTAAGCTTGCGATTGGTTTTTGATAATGAAGAAACAGCCGGCGAAGATAGATTATTGTCTATGACGTACTCATTTATAACTTTTAGAAAACTGGAGGAGAATTGTTCTAATTTGAAACTGCCGACGCCGTGAATATTGGCAAAAGCGGCCTCGTTTTTTGGTAGATAATAGGCCATTTCGTGAAGTGATTTATCGCCGAAAATAGCAAAAGGCGGCACGCCTTGAGTGTCGGCAAATTGCTTGCGTAGGATTTTTAATTTGACAAATAGATCGTAATCGTAATCCAAATCAACATTTTTTTCGTCTTTTGATACAATTTCTTCTTTTAATACAGGTAAAAAGATAGTTTCTTTTTGTTTTAGAAAATTTAGGCCTTTTGAGCTAATATTTAAGATCGGATATTGGACGCCTGTTTTTACAACTAAGCCGCGGGAAATCAAATGGGTGATGATTTTTTTGATCTGGGCTTCGGAAAAATCTGGAGCGATGCCATACACGGATAATTCACGTTCTATGCTCGTGATTTTTTTATCTTTGGCGCCGCGAAGAATTTTTACAATAAAGCCGGCGCCGAAACGCTGACCAGTTTTGTAAATGGCTGAAAGAATTTTTTGAGTGATGGCAGTGGCGTCGAATTCTTCTTTTGAGCCTTGGCAAATATCGCAAAGATTGCAATTATTAGCGTTTGATATTTCACCAAAATAATTGAGCAAATAATCCCTTCGACAAGTGACTAATCCAGCATAATCGAGCATTTCTTGCAATTTGATAACTGCTTTTTGACGCTCTTCCAGATCATAAATTTGGTTTATAAAAAAATCATGTTTGATCTTATCGCCCCAGGAATAGAAAAGGACGCAATCTGAGGGCAGATCGTCACGGCCGGCACGGCCAGTTTCCTGATAATAGCCTTCGATGGTGCGAGGCAAGTCATAGTGAACGACCAATCGAACGTCTGGTTTATCAATGCCCATGCCAAAAGCGATGGTGGCAACCATGATGTTAACTTCATCACGGATGAATTTTTCTTGATTTAGATTGCGCTCGAGATTGTTCAAGCCGGCATGATAAGGCAAAGCCGAATGGCCGTCAGAATTAAGATCCTTGGCTAACTTTTCGGTGTCTTTTCTGGAAAAGCAATAAATAATGGCGGGCTGGTCCTGATATTTTTTTAAATATTGCAGAAGCTTTTGGTAGGCCTGTTTTTTTGGCTCGACAATATAAGTTAGATTTGGACGATTGAAACTGGAAGTGAAAACTTTGGCGTTTTTGATTTTTAATTGACTGATAATATCGTCGCGAACTTTTTCGGTGGCGGTGGCAGTCAGCGCGATGACGGGAGTTTTGGGAAAATCTTTGCGTAGAATGCTGAGGTTGCGATATTCAGGACGAAAATCGTGACCCCATTGGGAAATACAGTGAGCTTCATCGATGGCGATCAAACTTACCGGCAGAGTTTTTAAAAATTGACGAAAAGAGTCAATTGAAAGACGTTCGGGAGCTAAATATAAAATTTTAACATCGCCGATTTGTGCGCGGATTTTGATGGCTTCGATTTGGGAATTATTGAGGCTGCTATTAATATATTCAGCGCTGATGCCACTGGTATTTAGTGAGTCGACTTGGTCTTTCATGAGGGCGATCAGTGGGGAAATGACAAGAGTGATGCCGTCGAATTTTAGAGCTGGCAATTGATAGCAAAGCGACTTCCCTCCCCCGGTTGGCATGAGAACCAAGCTATCATTGCCTTTTAAGGTATGATTAATAATATCCTCTTGGTGGGGGCGAAATTGATCGTAGCCAAAATGTTTTTTCAGAATGGTATACATAAGGCTATTATAGCAGAGAAATAATAAATGTCTTAAGTCGATGAAAAAAAATTATAATAAACTACCCCGCAGTAAGCTGACAGAGCATCATGCCCCATATCGTCATCCCGGAAGCGGGTGGCACCAGATACCTGCCTGCCGGCGGGCAAGGTCCGGGATCCACTTGTAAAGTTTCCTGGATTCCGGTTCTGGGAACCCTTCCCGACCTGAATGACGACTAGTTGCAAGCAGCAGCTTGGACAGCCTGGGAAACGATTGCGACGACGCCTTTATCTAAAGGACTTGGGATAATATTGGTCGAGGTTGGATTTTTTACATAATCAGCCAAAGCCAGAGCGGCGGCGAGCTTCATTTCTTCGGTAATTTTTGTGGCTCTGCAATCTAGGGCGCCGCGGAAAATGCCGGGGAAAGCGAGGACATTGTTGATTTGATTTGGAAAATCAGATCGGCCGGTGGCGACAACGGCGGCGCCGGCACCGATGGCTAGATCAGGATCGATTTCAGGAACCGGATTGGCCATGGCAAAAACGATGGCATCTTTATTCATCGATCGGATCATGGCTTCGGATAAAATATTGGGGGCGGAAACGCCGATGAAAATGTCAGCGTTTTTTATAACAGTTTCAAGGCTGCCTTCGATTGTATTTTTAGTGACTGTGGCTAAATCGAGTTTTTGGGGGGTTAAATCTGCTTGACTGAGACTGATGGCGCCTTTTTGATCGAGGATAATGATTTTCGCTTGATTTTTGGAATAATTTAAAATCATTTTGGTGATGGCGGTGCCGGCGGCGCCAGCGCCGGAAATGATGATTTTAACGTCAGGGATATTTTTATTCACAACTTTTAGGGCATTAATCAGGCCGGCTAAAACAACGACGGCGGTGCCGTGTTGATCGTCGTGCATGACGGGAATGCCGAGGTCTTGAAGGGCATTTTCAATTTCAAAGCAGCGGGGGGCGGAAATATCTTCAAGATTGATGCCGCCGAAAACCGGGGCGATATTTTTGATGGTATGAATAATTTCAGCTGAATCTTGAGTAGCAAGACAGATCGGGAAAGCGTCGATGGCGGCGAATTCGGAAAACAAGAGGGCTTTGCCTTCCATGACCGGCAAGGCAGCTTCGGGACCGATATTGCCAAGTCCTAAAACGGCGCTGCCGTCGGTGATGACGGCGACAGAATTACGCTTGATGGTCAGATCGAAAACTTTACTTTTATCTGCGGCGATCTGGCGGGAAACTTCAGCAATGCCGGGAGTGTAAAAGGTTGATAAATCGTCTCGATTTTGTAGGGAAACGTTGGGACAAATTTTGATTACATTTTTTTCTTTACGAGAATTAACAGAGGCTTCACCATAGTTCATATTGATCCTTTGATTATATTTACAGCTTAAGAATAGCACTTTTAAAGGGAAATTGACAGATCACGTCGTGGTAATTAATATGTTGGACTCTTGATTTAAATGTGATTTTGGACTATAATTTAGGCACTTAGAGAACTCGAACGACTGTATACGGTGGCGGTAAATATAATCAAAACCAAGATATAGTTGGATTTTAATATTCAACATAAAAGCCCCCGAGTTTTAATACTCGAGGGCTTATTTTTTACTTTTAAAAACTTTGCTACAAAATCACCAGCCACCACCGCCTCCTCCGCCGCCGCCACCTGAAAAACCGCCGCCTCCGCCGCCAAATCCCCCAGAACCTCCAGATGAGCCACTGAATCTTGGTAAAACAGATGAGATACCTTCAGCGATACTTTTCAAATCACCAGCGAAAGAATCGAGATTTAAAGTTTCATAATCAACACCGACAAGCCAAATCATGCTACTAACTGGTAATACTGTATTGTATTTTTCTTGATAGATACTGCTCATAGTATGAGTCCATTTCTCGGCCAAACCAAACATAATCGCATAGGGTAAAAGTTGATCAAAGATATTTTCGCTTTCTAAAAATTGTTGCCGATTTTTTTCAGCCGTATCCAGATACAAACGAAAACCGAGAATTTTTTTATACAATTCTAGCTCACGCATGGTTCGCTTTGGCATGATGATTGAAAAGAATATTAGTATGACAACACTTAGAAAAACAGAAATTGTCAGCATCAGGCTGTCGAATTCGAAAAGATAAAAACGAAAATAAAGAAAGATGATTATGCCAGCAAGCCCGAGCATTAATTTTTTTATAGCTCGACCATTTGAATCTAACAATAACTGATCTTCAAGGTCAGCGGATATATAATTTTGCAAGAATTCAGCTGTATTGTAAAAATCGCGCTTCAGATCTGAGATATTTACTTCATATTTATACTTTTCATCAAGAACTTGGCCTTTGTCCAGAATAATACCAAAGATCCCGTTGATAAGATGACGCTGGGAATCATTGACTCGCTGTGGATCGTAATGAATCATCTGAATTCGATAATCCAGCCTGCCATTTAGTTCAATTTTCTCGATGGCGATTATACCTTTGACTGCCAAATTTACGATAGCAGCGGTGATGTAGCGAGTGTCCATTTTGCCATTTGAAAAAAGCATGCCTAATTCAAGCGGAGCGAAATCACCTGGGATGGAAAATTCGGGAACGATCGGGCCTTTGACGCGGGGATCACGACCATAAATAATCCAAAAGATAAAACAGAGAGAAAAAATCATGATAGGTAAGACAAGCCAAATCAATTGACGGAGATCATCAACATAATCCGTCAGATGCGGATGATAGGGTGAAATAATTTTTTTTGGGAAAGTAGTCAATAAAGTAATGCCTTGATTTGGGAGTAAGGACTGATTGGCCTCAACTTTAATCGTATGATCTCCAGACCATAAATAGTTTGCAAGTTTATTGATATCGATGCCATAATATCCGGAATATAGCAAGGTGGAAGAATTATTTTGCGTAATTTTATCGGGGAAGGTGATTTCGGCAGAAAAATGATCGGTATCGATGGCCCAAAAATTTCCATTTAAATTTAAATATAGCTCATCTTTGTTTGAATCTGAAGCATTAATAATATTTCTGAGCTCATAGCGAATTTTATAAAAATGCTCGCCTTGGACTTCCTGGTCTGGGTCACCAATTTGCCAAGTAATTTGATGATTTTTAGTATCTTTGATGGTTTTATAAAGATAGGACTTACCATCTGCATCTGTAATACTTTGAAGGATGATTGGAGTATCAATCATTTTTTTGTTTTTTTCAAATTGCGTCGGCAAAGTTCGAAATATACCATGCTTGTATAGAAGACTGCCGCAATCGGCAGTAATGTTTTCAGTAATGGATAAGGTCGAATCTTGATTTACAATGATTTCAGTTTTAAAATCTTTGATAT
>VFKW01000165.1 GCA_009885355.1 Candidatus Berkelbacteria bacterium | reverse complement strand
TATGATTATTGTTAAGGCAAGGATGACCCAACCCCAAATGGCCCATTTTTTTTGAACGGCTTTAAATTGTTCAACATTTTCAAATTTACGATGCTGCCAAGCTAAAGTATTACCATTTTTGCCGAGCATAACCATGATTACGAAATTCACAATTGGAATGAGTCCGAGAAAAGCAAAATTTACCTGATGAGCGATACCCCAAATCCAAGTAAGGCAAAAAGCACCCCAGTTCCAACCGGCAATTTCTGGAGGAGTAAAAGCGGGAGGGGTATTGGGCTGAGTCTGAACAGCTGGGGTTTGGGTAACTGGAGAAATATTTGGCGAAGTTGCTACTGCAGCTGGCGCAACAATAGGAGGAGTAGCTAGAGTGGCTGGCGGAATATTCGAGGCAGTTGTGATTGGAGGATTTGAAACAGGAACATTCGAAGCAAAATGCTGCTGGGGTGATGAAATCACAGGCTCTGAATTTGCAGGAATTTGCTCTGGAACAACTTCCACATTTTGAGCGACTGCAGTATTTGTCGGCGAAGGCATTGATAATGCTTCGGGTGGAACAGAAACAACAGGCGCTGGTTGTAATGAAGAAGGAGTATTATTTATAGTTGTAGTAGTGCTTGTTTCATTTGGATCCATGTTTCTCCTTTAATTTTTTGCTTGCTAAATAAGTTGCTGCTCTATAGACCAAGGTCCAATATGCCCCAATAAAAGTCGAAAAAATGCCACCGATAATTATATATATCCCTATTAGTACCAATGTGGCTAGCACGGCATAAATAATTACAAGGGCAAAGTTTGCGACCATAAAAATTGCATAGCCTATTCCAAAAAGAACCAAACCAATAATTGAAAGAATAACTAAAAGTGCAAAACTAAAACCAAGGCCAAGACCGATATTGATCAACATGGCAATAAGGCTGTTTTCAAATTGAAATCGAGTTAATTTTAATCCTTGTTTTATCGAATCGACGATATTATTTTTTTCAAGGATCAGTATTCTTGAAGCATATTTTTGGACAATTCCTAAATAAATCGTGAATAATAAAGTGAGAATCAAACCAACCATTGCCATGATGCCGCCAATTATATATAAAGCGGTGCTATGTCCATAAATAAATGAAAGTAAAACTGGGGTAAATAGGATCGATAATATTACAAACATGACGGCAGTGATGATGAAATCGACGCAAAACAAGGGCCAAATATATGGAATGCCTTTTTGAAAATATTCTTTGAACCGTTTCTTATGATGACGATCTTCTTCGATATTATCTATA
>VFKW01000140.1 GCA_009885355.1 Candidatus Berkelbacteria bacterium | reverse complement strand
TGTTTTTAACAGGGTTAGGAGGGTGTAGTGTTTGGAGAACAATTAATAGAGGAAATCAGAAAAAAAGGCCTAGTTGGCAGAAGCGGTTCATGTTTCAATACCGCCGATAAATGGCAAGCCGTACTTGATGCCAAGGGTGATAAAAAATACGTCATTGCCAATGGCGCCGAAGGTGAGCCGGATACCTCAAAAGATTTTTATGTGATGTACAATCACGCCGAAGACCTCGTGCGCGGCATTATTTTGGCCATGCATACAGTCGGAGCCGCCGAAGGCTTCCTATATATGCGTGAAGCCTATCATGATCTCATGGAAAAAAAGTATAACAATCTTCTAAAAGGATTGCCCATCACGCTATTTACCGAGCGTCCAGGTGGTTATCGCTGCGGCGAAGAATCCACATTATTAAATGTGATAGAAAGAAAGCGTGCCCAGCCCAGAAACAAGCCGCCATTTCCAACTCAAAAAGGTCTTTGGGGCTGTCCAACTCTCATAAATAATGTCGAAACTATTTATACAGCCGAGCAGATTTCCAAAGGTGCATATCAGCATACAAGATACTTTACCATCGGCGGCAAAGTTAAACATCCTGGTGTTTTCCTAGCGCCAGAAAAAATCAGTGTCAAAGATCTTCTGATAATCACCGACAACGAACCGCGTGGCAAGACATTTGCTCAAGTCGGAGGCGGAGCTTCTGGCGAAATTATCATCGATGATGATTACTCAAGAAAAATCACCGGACTTTCAGCCGTCACGATTTACTCCGAAGACGACGTCAATTATCTCATCAAGAAATGGGCCGATTTTTATAGACGTGAATCATGCGGCCATTGCGTGCCGTGCCGAGAAGGCAGTTATCGTATTTACGAAATGACAAAATCAAATCAAATTGATTGGAATGAGCTCAAAGATATCATCGAAGTCATGGATAAGACCAGTTTTTGTGCCTTGGGTCGCGCTATCGCGTTGCCATATCGATCATTGTTGGCAAGTGGCCTAATCAAGCAGAAAGTGAAGGTGTAAAATGGCCAAAATAACTATAGAAATAAATGGTAAAAAGATCGAAACCGAAGAGGGAAAAACAGTTTTTCAAGCTGCCAAAGAAAATAAAGTCTATATTCCGTCCCTTTGTTATCATCCGGATTTGCCGGCAGGTTCATCTTGCCGACTTTGCTTAGTGACAGTAGAAGGTATGCCAAGACCAATGACCTCTTGCAGCTTGATGGTAAGAGATGGCATGAAAATCACCACTGATACAGATGAGATTGAAAAGCTACGTGCAAAAAACCTAGAATTGATTTTTGGTGAACATGTCACCCATTGTCATGAATGTTTAAAAAGCTTTGATTGTACTATCTTGCGTTTGGCCAAAGAGTTCAAAATCGATAAGCACCACTTTGAACATCGAAAAACTACCCCGCATCATTTTCGCTACGGTCACGTCATCGAATTCGAAGGTGATAAATGCATCGAATGTGGCAATTGCGTCGAGGCGTGTAAAAATCAATCCGTCGATTGTCTAAAACTCATGGATTATAATCAGCAAGTTCGTGTTCATCCGACTGAACAAAATCCATGTATCGCTTGTGGTCAATGTATTGTCCACTGTCCGGTCGGCGCCCTCCATGCCAAAGAAAGCTACCAAGATGTCGAAAAAGAACTCGCCATGAAACGAAAAAAAGTCGTCTTCCAATTCGCCCCGTCTGTACGTGTCGCTATCGGTGAAGAATTTGGCTTGGCTCCAGGTAAAGTCGTAACAGGGCAAATAATCGCTGGCCTAAAAAAACTTGGTGCGGACTGGGTAGTCGATGTTGATCTTGGCGCTGATTTGACTACTTATGCCGAAGCTTTAGAATTAGTCGAACGTGTCAAGGAAAATAAAAATCTTCCCATGATGACTTCTTGTTGTCCTGCTTGGGTACTCTATGTAGAAACACGCCATCCGGAATTCTTGCCAAATCTCACTTCCGTTCGTTCACCAAATATGTGTATCGGAGGAGTTTTAAAGCAAATTCAAGCCAAAAAAGCATCAGTTGATAAAAAAGACCTATATATAGTAGCAGTCATGCCATGCACTGCCAAAAAACACGAGATTGATCGTCCTGAAATGTGGCACGATGGCGTAAAGCCGGTCGATGCTGTTTTAACCACCAGAGAATTAGCCTATCTATTTAAGAAAAATGGAGTCAACTTAGCTACGATTTCTCCAGAAAAACCGGATAGTCCATTGGGCATCGAAACAGGCTCAGGCACAATCTATGGAGCATCTGGCGGTGTCATGGAAGCAGCTTTGCGCTCGGGTTACTTTTTCTTGACCGGCAAAGACCTTGAAAATGTAGAAATCCATGACGCCCGAGGTATGGCTGGCCTCAAAGAAGTCGAAGTCAAGATAGGGGATTTGACTTTGCGAACAGCCGTAGTAAATGGTATGGAAAACATCGAAGAATTAATGAACAGACTCAAAGAAGATCCAAATCGCTACCATTATATCGAAATTATGGCCTGTCCAGGCGGCTGTATTGCCGGTGGAGGGCAGCCTATTTCAGTTGACGATCAAATCCGCGTCAAGCGCCAAAAGGCTATTTACAGCGTGGACGAGAAAAATCATATTCGCTTAGCCCATAAAAATCCGGTCGTTAAAGCATTATTTGAAAATGAATTTAAAGATAAAAAAATGTATAAAAAAATCCTAGAAACCGGATATTCCAAGCACGCCGGCGCCCCGATCAAAAAAGGCCCGATAGAATAATAAAAACCAACTTGTCATCCCAAAACCGGATGGCATCCGATACCAGCCTGCCGGCAGGCAAGGTTTGGGATCCAGGATATAAAAGAAATAAATATATTAATTAAGATAGGAGAAAAATGGAAACCACCAAAATCGCCACCCTGACCGCTACTAAAATTACGGCAACCTCGACTCGAATTGCCATCGGATTTGGGTTACTCGCCATCGGATTTGTTTCCCCACTGATTGGTAATCAGCTCATAACCGGCACAATTGTAAACGCAACTTTGATCAGCGCTGCAGTCCTTCTTGGATTGCCTGAAGCAATCCTCCTTGCGTTTGGCCCAAGTGTAATCTCGCTTGCTATCGGCAAATTACCTCTAGCATTAGCCCCAATGCTTCCAAGTATTATGCTAAGCAATATCTTACTTATAATTATTTTCAAATTATTATATAAACGCTCGAGTGTCGCCGCCGCAGTATCTGCTTCAATTGTAAAATTCATCTTCTTGTTTGGCACCAGTTCAATCCTTGTATATTACATTTCCAGCAAACCACTTGCCGCGATGGCGCACATGATGGGCTGGATCCAGCTTGTTACCGCTTTACTTGGATCAGCTCTGGCATTATCGATTTTGACTGCCACCAAGCAATTGAAAAATAAATAGTTCAATACCAAAACTTGTATAATTATCAGAATTGATGCATATTATACATGAGGAGTAGATATGATTTATATTGGATCAGACCATGCAGGATTTGAATTAAAAAATGAAATCAAAAAATGGTTGCAAGAGCGCGGCGAGTCTTTTGCTGATTTGGGTACAAATTCAAAAGCAAATGTAGATTTTATCGATTATGCTAAACTCGTCGCTGATTCTGTCATAAAACAAAGCGGTAGAGGTATTTTATTCTGCTACAGTGGACAAGGTATGGCGATCGCTGCCAATAAAATTGACGGCATTCGCGCCGCCGTCGCCTGGAATCCGGAAGTCGCCGAAGAATCAAAAGCTCATAGCAACACAAATATCTTATGCCTGCCGGCAGGTTTTATAAAATCTGACAAAGCGATGCAGATTATAGAAAAATGGCTCGCCACCCCATTTGCCGGCGAAGAACGCTACATGCGCCGCATAAAAAAAATCAAGGAACTTGAGAAATAATTTTATTATAATTTTCTACTATAAATACTAACTACTAAATACTAGCTACTATCTACTAATTCCGGAGGAATTATATGGCCCTATTAGTCCCGGCAATCCTCGCAAAATCATTTAAAGAATTCGAGGAAAAATTTAATCAAGTAAGTCCATACTGCCAAAAAATCCAAGTAGATATAATGGATGGCCTTTTTGTGAAAAATAAAACCATCCAATACCAAGAAATTCCACATTTCCAAAATGACATAAAACTAGAATTACATCTCATGACAAAAGATCCATTATCTATTTTTCAATACCCCAAGCACCCCGCTGTCACAACTTTTATATTTCATTACGAGGCAGTCGCTGATCCGGCTGCTGTATTAGCCGCCATTCCGCAAAAGC
>VFKW01000011.1 GCA_009885355.1 Candidatus Berkelbacteria bacterium | reverse complement strand
TTCGTTGTCGGCGGTTTCTTCAAAAATTCGAGCAATCCAAACGTAACCGTCTTGGATGGCTTTTTGGGCAAAGAAGGTATATTTATTGCGAGCCTGGGATTCTCCGGCAAATGCCTTGAGTAAATTTTCTTGAGTTTTTGACATATTAGTTCCTTTCTTTAATTTATAATATCATGGTAATTGTGGTTTTTCTATGTTATTTGTGTATCCAAACTGGTGTACCTTTTGGTGTCCAATCGTAAAGTTCTTTAGCTTCGACTATATTTACTCTGATGCATCCATGAGAAGCCTGTTGTCCTAATTTGTCTTGGTCAACAAGAGAACCATCTTTGCGAACGGGTAATTGGTGAAATAAAATATCCTTGTGAATTTGCATGACCCAGGGTATTTTATCACCAGTATAGGCAGTTCCAAGCGGATTTTTACGGCCAATTCGGAATTTGCCTTGAGGCGTGAAAAGTTTTGGGGTTCCAGAAGAAATGATGCGCTCTTTAACAACAACTTGGTTTTCGTATTGATAGAGTCTTTGGGTGGTGAGATTTACCTCGAGATATTTACCTCGGATGGTTTTTGGGTTGAAATTGTACATTATCAAAGGTTTATTTGGACTGTAGGCGTAGGAATTATTTTGATTGCCTCGAAAGAAGATCTGAAAACTGATAAAGAAAAATGCGAGCATGACTGTAAGGCAGATTAAAAAAGTCTTTAAATTTAAAAATTTACTCTTTTTGGATTTATGTTTAAATATTTTTTTTATTTTCATATTTATATTATACGTTGGTTGTTTTATGAATGCAATTTGGTTGCCTCATAAGCTGTGATGTATTGACTTTACAGGTTTGCTATGGTATAAAGTAATTAGCAATTTCTTTAACAATTTGGGAGGGTGAGTAAATATAAATGGTTACGGATGGTGAGAGAATAAAAATCGAAGTGGCTTTACCTGGTGATATGTGGGCTATGTTAGATGCTATATTAAAGCATATTCCTAAGAGTACTGGTGTTGAAGATTACTATGGCTGGAGGTTCCCAGCGAATGGTAAATCCATCGTTCAGGTAGGGCATGATGCTAGTGTAGAATGGCCTGAGCTAATGATTTACGGGCTGGCTAAGTGTGATATTTTAAGTCGTATGGATGGCACTGAGGCTATGGAGATCCGTTTAGACAATCTTCGTTTATTGGCAGCATCTGATCAGATTTATCAGATTGAACCGATTGCGACCTTGGTCAATGTAAAATCCAAGTCAGCTTTTAGGGATTATTATGATCCTAATTATAGCTTGGATCGTATTAAGACTGGCGTGATCAGTATCCTGAGGTGTTTGGAAAATGAGACACCAAAAGATAAGGAAGGTTGGTTTATGCCAAGAGGCAATCTGATAGGTGGAAAGCTGAAAGTATTTTTGTCAAAGAAGCTTAGCCTGACGGAGGTATTTGTAGAGAGAGCTTTGAAATATCTTTGTGCGGTTGGGATCCTAGAATTATCAGAAGGTATGCGCCCGCATAAGCGATTTACTCCGTCAAGAGTCAATTCTGGTTGCAGGACGGCATTTGATAGGCCACGCCCTTATAGTGAGTTGACTATATTGCAGATTGCAAAAGATCTGGATTTGGTCAAACTAGATGAACAGATCGGTGATCTTGTCACGCAGATCAGAGATATGGTTAATCTGATTCCTAAATTGGAGGCTGAGGCTGTCCGAAAAGGGGAATATATGAAGCGTATTTATGATGGCATTGTAGCTAAAGTCGAGGCTGGTTTTAGCAGTCCATCGGAAGAATAAGAGTTAGCCGGAAGTTATGCTTCCGGTTTTTTATTTATCAAATTTTTGGCGACTTTTTGGGCGGTTTCTTTGTCGTCTTGGTAAAGTTCGCCGTCGATGACGAGATTTAATAGATGATCTTTTATTTGTTTGATCCATGGGCCGGCGGGTTTTTGGAAAATTTCCATCAGCTCATCGCCAGATAGGGGGCTTTTGATTTTAGATAATTCTTCTTTTTCGAGGATTTCTTTGATGCGCTCTTTGAATTGGTCGATGCGTTTGTGTCCGGCGTCGACTTTGGATTGTCTGGCGCTGGTGATGTCGGCATAGGAAAATGTGACAAGATCGTCAAGTAGGTCTTCCATCTCGATCATAAGGCGCCGGACGGCGCCGTCAGTCCAATCTGGATTATATAAATTTACTCGTAGGTGCATTTTAATTAATTTGGTGATATTTTGGATAAATTGGTTGTCATAGTGTAGTCTTTGGAGGATTTGCTTGGCTACTTTGGCGCCGACGGTTTCGTGAAATAGAAAATGGACTTCGCCGTTTTCGACGGCTTTTGTCTGAGGTTTGGCAATGTCGTGCAATAAAGCTAGCCAGCGAAGTTGTTTAGTGGCTGGGACATTGTCCAAAACAGTCAGAGTGTGTTCGTAAATATTTTTGTGTTCGTTGGCTTCGTGTTGGACATTTTTTAGGGCAATTATTTCTGGGATTATATAGTTTATTAAGTTGGAGTCGGTCATTAATCTAATGGCGTCCGAGGGTTTTGGGGAAGTTAGGATTTTGTCCATTTCCTGAGCTATTCTTTCAACAGAAATAGAGCCGATTTCTTCGACGGTTTGGTGAATGTATTTTAAGGTTTTTTCGTCGAGTTTGAAATTTAAGACAACACTAAAACGGATGGCGCGTAGGATGCGAAGTGGGTCTTCGCGAAAACGATCGGCAGTATCCCCTACTAACTTTATTAGATGGTTATCTAAATCCTCGCGGCCATTGAATGGGTCTATGTATTCATTTTTTAGCGGATCATAAGCAATGGCGTTAAAAGTAAAGTCGCGACGGGACAGATCGCCTCTTAGACTGGTGCCAAATTGGACTTCGGGATGGCGGCTGCCGGCTTGGTATTTTTCACTTCGATACGTGGTTATTTCTACTTTGAAGTCGTCAAAGAAAGCGCCGATGGTGCCAAATTTTTCGCCTATTGTGAATATGTGTGTTGGGTGGGCTAATTTCAGAATGGTTTTGATGTTGCCAGGATTGGCGTCGGTAGTGAAGTCGTACTCGTGAGGAGGAATGCCAATTAGAGAATCGCGAACGGCGCCGCCGACAAGGTAGAGGTCGTGGTTGTGGTCTTTGAATATTTTAGCTAGTTTTTGGGAGAGGTCTTTTTGGTTCATCAGGGTTATTATAGCGCATTTTTTAATGAAATGATAGGGTTTTTATTGTTTGAGCCCTGCCTACTGGCAGGCAGGTTGTCGAGAAATGTCTTTCTTTGTGAAGTTAAGAATCTTTTTTTTACAGTGAGACTGCAGAGAATGGGTTAGGGATGAGGGGGTATGTAGATGGCACTTCCGTGCCGGGGTTTAATAAGGGATCAGGGGACTCATTTCGGAGACTGTCTAATAACTAAATTTTTGTACTCAATAAAATGGTCTAGAACTTGCTTTTTTGTCTTGTTTTTGTCTGGTTTGCAAACCTGAAAAGTGGTAAAATGTAATCA
>VFKW01000171.1 GCA_009885355.1 Candidatus Berkelbacteria bacterium | reverse complement strand
TCGCTTGGCGAAAAAACAAATCAAAATTTAAAATTTAAAATTCAAAATGATGGAGACGCTTCGCGTCAGGTTGTAGCTGGATCCCGGGTCAAGCCCGGGATGACGACAGAAGGTGTCGAGATGACGAATGATGGAGTAGTAGTGACGAATGATGGGGTTGCGATGACATCTGGTACTGGGATGCCTCTGAACGAACAGGGTAGGCGATATGGGATGGAGAGCGAGCAGAAGTTTGAAAGGTTGCAATCAGATGATTTTCAGGGGAGTATGGTAAAAATTACTGAAGAAGGGGCTATTTTCAAGTCACATATTGATGGCAGTAAGCATCTATTTACACCTGAAAAGGTGATTGATATTCAACTTTCAATCGGGTCAGATATTTTGATGCCGCTTGATTATTGTCCTTCGGCTGATGCTGATGATCGGGAAATTGAAAAAGCGGTTGATCAGACGAACAGATGGTTTGAGAGAGGTTGGAAGCATTTTGAAGCTAGAATTAAAGATATGGAAAAAGCGCCGGCTTTGTTTGCGATTATTCAGGGTGGGGCGAATGAAAAACTAAGAAAAAAGTCTTTTGAATTTTTGTCGCAATTTCCAGTTGATGGATTTTCAATCGGCGGGGTGGCAAATGCGGGAGAATCTAAACTAAAACAACATAAAGCTTTGGAATATACATTGCCGCTGATCCCAGAAGATAAACCAAGATACTTGATGGGAGTGGGGGAGCCTGATGATATGGTTTACGCAATTTCACAGGGGATTGATATGTTTGATTGTGTGTTGCCGACCAGGCTGGCGAGGCATGGAGTTGTCTGGATAAGCGGGGAAGCTGGCCACCGCCGGTTGGCGGGGTCCCGCTGCGGCGGGATAAGCAATAAGCTGATAAGCAGTGAGCTAGTCAGAGATAACCATCAGGAAGAGAGTAGATCCCGAAACGAGTTCGGGATGACAACTGATTGGGGAGATACCATCTATTCAAAGTTGGATTTTCGTAAAGCGGCTCTAAGAGATGATATGGGGCCGATTATGGATGGGTGTGATTGTTATGCTTGCCAAAATTTCTCGCGAGCTTATATTTATCATTTGTTTAAATGCAAGGAAATATTGGGCATAAGGTTGATGTCGGAGCATAATTTGCGATTTGTATTAAAAATGTTTGAAGATGTGCGGGATTCTTTTGTGGTGGAAAAAGTGAGAGTTGAGTAGATTTCCGATGTCGATTTTAAAATCGGCTCGAGAATGACAAAAAAGTGGAAAAGTAGGTGACAGACAAAAATAATTGGATTATAATAGAAATATAAGAGGAGGGAATAGTTGATTGATTCAATTCATTCTCGAGAAGTAAATACAATAATAGCCGAAAGTGAGCCTGTAATAGTAAATCCGGAGGAAATGTCACGAGATGTGGCAGATCCGGAGATTTTGACAAATGAAGGAATTTCTTTGGAAGGTTTGGAGGTTCGGCCGGTTGCAGTGGAAAATA
This sequence comes from Candidatus Berkelbacteria bacterium, assembly GCA_009885355.1. GTDB lineage: Bacteria > Patescibacteriota > UBA1384 > VFKW01 > VFKW01 > VFKW01. The sequence continues at coordinate 13,685 of VFKW01000171.1, read as the reverse complement.
AGATTGAAAATGATACGTTAGAGGTTGAAACTGCTCAAGGGGATAAAGTAGAAAATGTTTCAAAACCAGTTGTAGAACCAGAGGTTGTTAATTTGGTTACGGCGCCGGCTCCTAATGCCTCAGGGGCAAATATTGAAAAAAATGCCCATAAATTAATTGAAAAGAGTTATGGTTTGCCTGATAATCGAGTAAACGTGGGTGAATTAAATATTTTGCATAATGCAGTTCGAGTAAAAGTGGAGTCATTTGAGAAAAATTAGCGAGGGGATATGGATCAAGTAGCAGGCGGGACGCCAATATTTATATATTTAATCGTGACAGCTTTATCTTTGATAGTTGTTTTTATTTTGTTGTGGTTAGTTCATGTTTCAAGGGAAAATAAGGCCAAGAAATTGGCTATGAGCTTGATCACAATGCAGGTGACGGTGCCGATCGAGATGGAAAAATCTTCAGAAGAGGCGGCGGCGCCGCCGAAGGATTTTCGAGAATTATTGTCGGTAGCTGAAACGATGTTTGCCGGCTTGAATAGTCTTTTTGATGGAAGTTTGAGCGGTCATCTGAGCGGTCAGGATTATTTGGTATTTGAAATTATTTCAAAAGATACACAGATTTTATTTAATGTGTCATGCCCGCCGGATCATCAGGATTTGATCGAGAGACAGATTCATAGTTTTTATCCCGATGCGCAGATTGATATCGTGGAAGCGCCAAATATTTTTGAGAGCGGCAAGGGTGAAGTCGTCGGGGCGAGTTTAAAATTGGCCAGACGGTATGTATTTCCGATAAAAACTTATAAAGGTTTGGAAAGTGACCCACTAAACGCAATTACAAACGTTCTTTCAAAATTGGGCGAGGGCGGAAATGCGGCATTGCAGGTGATTATTCAGCCGATGAACCAGAAATGGCAATACCAAACAGCGATTTCGGCGCAGCATGTGGCCGAAGGCCGTCCGGCGCATGCCAGCCTGAGCCCGACAGGACGGGTTTTTCATGCAGTATTGGATTCAGTCGGTTCGGGTCTGAATACTTCCGGAGGTCAGCAGGGGCAATCAGAGGTAAGACAAGAAGAACGTGATAAACGTATGAATCGTTTGACCCCTCAGCAAGAAGAAATGATGAAGATGTTCAACGAAAAAGGGTCAAAAATCGGATTTAGGACGATTATCAGGGTAGTTTCAATGGCAAAAGATAAAACTACGGCATGGCAAAATTGCGATAGTATAATGGCGGCATTTTCACAGTACAACGCGCCGCAGGGAAATCTATTTAAGGTTCTTAAGCCTCGTCAATCAGTATTGTTGACTGATTTTGTTTTAAAATATTTTGGTCATGGGCATAAAATGATTTTGAATACTGAAGAATTGGCTTCGATTTTTCATTTTCCAAATAGAAATTTGGAAACGCCGCATATTTTGTGGTCGCATTCAAAATTATTGCCGCCGCCAGTTGATCTGCCGACTGAAGGTTTGATCATTGGTAAAAGTATTTATCGAGGAGAAGAGCAGTTGGTCCGGATAAAAGGCGAGGATCGTAGACGGCATTTGTTTATGATTGGAAAAACCGGTGTAGGTAAAACGACATTTTTTGAAAATATGATTTTGCAAGATATTATGGAAGGTCGAGGCTTGTGCTTTATCGATCCTTTGGGGGATTCGGCGGAAAGTTTGCTGAAAAAAATTCCAAAAGAGCGAGCTGATGATGTTATTTATTTTGATCCGAGCGATGTGGAATATCCGATGGGGTTAAATCTGTTGGAATATCGAAATGCGGAAGAGCGTGACTTTTTGATCCAAGAAATGATCGAGATGTTTTATAAACTTTTTGATCCAAATCATACAGGAATGGTGGGGCCGCAGTTTGAACACTGGTTTAGGAATGCAGCTTTGACGGTAATGAGTGATCCGGAGGGTGGAACATTGATCGAGATACCAAAATTGTTTACGGATGATAATTTTCGAAAAGAAAAAATTGCGATGGTAAAGGATCCTATTGTTCGGGCTTTTTGGGAAGAACAGATGGCAAAGACATCAGATTTTCATAAATCTGAAATGTATAATTATTTCATCTCAAAATTTGGACGATTTATGACAAATGATTTGATGCGAAATATTATTGGGCAGAAAAGTTCGGCTTTTAATATTCGTGAAGTGATGGATAGTGGAAAGATTTTGCTGATTAATTTGGCAAAAGGTAAGATCGGGGAAATCAATTCAAATTTGTTGGGTATGGTGATGGTTTCTAAAATCCAGATCGCGGCATTTAGCCGAGCCGACATGCCAGAAGAGCAAAGGCGCGATTTTTATCTGTATGTTGATGAGTTTCAGAATTTTACAACAGATACATTTGCGACTATTTTATCTGAGGCAAGAAAATATCATCTGTGTTTGAATATTACAAATCAGTATATTGCTCAGCTGACGGAAAAAATCCGCGATGCAGTAATTGGAAATGTGGGCAATATGGCGATTTATAGAATCGGGGCGGCGGATGCGGAATTTTTGCAAAAAGAATTGCCAAAAGTTTCGATCAACGATATGGCTAACCTTGACATATATCAGCTGTATGTTAAGTTATTAATAAACTTAACCCCTTCTAAACCATTTAGTATGAAGGGAATTAAATCTGATGTTCCGGAAGATCAAAAAGCAGGTGAAATTATTCGCCAGTTGGTTAGATTTAAGTATACAAATGATAGAAGGGAAGTGGAAAAGTTGGTTTTAGGAGAAAGTATGTTGGCGGTTCATTATAAAGAGCCGACGGTGACAAAATAATGCCGACAGAAGTATTGCGGTATGGTTTTAATAGATATAATGAAGATAGTGTAAGGAGTAATGATGCCTAAAAAAAAGGTTATAAAGGAAGAAAAAGTTGTGTTGGAGCAAAAGGTTAGTTTGGCAGAATTGAAATTGGCCTTGGATAATGCAGAAAAGCAGATTAAATTAGCTAAAAAATTGCTGTTTCAGGATATTTATTTTCAAAAAGCGAGTAGCTTGAGTTTAGATAAAAATATTGTAGAAGGGATTTTTGATGGAACTGACATGCTGGGAGCTGATGGTAAAAAATATGCAGTGCCTTGTAATTATGCCAGTAAATCAAAATTGGTAGCAGGGGATATTTTAAAATTAACAACTGGCGAAGATGGTATACAAATGTATAAGCAGATTGGGCCGATTGAGCGAGTAAGGTTGAAAGGCGTGCTTTGTGAGAATGATGATGGTTATCATGTACAAGTGAAAGATCGGATTTATAATATTTTGGCTGCCAGCGTGACGTATTTTAAAGCAAAAGACGGCGATAAACTTACTCTTTTGGTAGCGAAAGATTATGAGTCAAATTGGGCGGCTGTGGATAATGTAATCTCCTAAAAATGGAGCAATATGTTTAATTTAAATTTAAATTTTATCAATATATATAATCCTTATTTTCTAATTATTTTAGGGTTAATTATTTTGATTGGAATTGTCTATTTGATCTCAAAAACTTTAAAAGATAAGAAAAAAGTGGAAGAATTTTTGGAAAAAGAATATGTAGTTTTGTCTATTTTGGTACCAAAAAATAACGAAAAAACACCGATGGCAGCGGAGCAAATGTTTGCATCATTGCATGGGATTTTGAAACCACAAGAAGATAAGCAGGAGCATATCAGTTTTGAGATCGCCTCCCAGGATAAATTTACGCAATTTTATGTATGCGTGCGAAAAGAGCTAAAGGGTTTTGTCGAAGGACAGATATATGCGCAATACCCAATGGTGGAGATAAAAGAAGTGCCGGATTATACTGATGTTGAGCTGGGCGATTTGACTGCGGCTTCAACAGAATTGAGTTTGACAAGAGAAGATGTTTATCCGATTAAGACTTTTCAGAGTTTTGAAGTTGATCCTTTGGCGGCGATCACTGGTGTGCTGACTAAAGTCGATGGATCTGAGCGAATTTGGATCCAGGTATTGACTCGGCCAGTTGAAGATACTTGGCAGGATAAAGGGGTAAAGATCGTCGAAGATATGCGGGAAGGAAAGAAACCTTCTGGTGGTTTTGGTAGTCAAATTGCTGGTGGATTTGGTAGATTGGTTAAAGATGTAATCATGGGCATACTTTCTCCACCAAAGCCCGAAGATGCAAAAAAAGAAGAAAAAAAGCTCGAAAAACTTCTCAAAGGAATGGGGGATAAAGTAAAATTGCCTGGCCCTGTTGAGACGGCTATGGGCGGCATTGAAACAAAAATTCAGAAACTTGGATTTCAGACGAAGATTCGAATTATGGCGATTTCTCATGACGAAGAAACGGCAAAGGCTAAATTACTTGCAGTAGTAGGAGCATTTCGACAGTTTAATACAACTAATTTAAATGGTTTCAAGATGGGAAATATTATTGATGGGCATGAGGCTTTACCGATTTTTCAGATGAGACCTTTTGGGGATGATGGCTATATTTTTAATATTGAAGAACTGGCTTCGATCTATCATTTACCGCATGCTTCTGTGGAGACGCCGGCAATTGTATGGGCTGGGGCGAAAAAAGGCGAGCCGCCGGCAAATTTGCCGATTGTCGGAGTGGTACCGGATGATAAGATGACAATTTTGTCAAAGACGAATTTTCGACATCATGATCAAGTCTTTGGGATAAAAATGATGGATCGTCGGCTACATATGTATAGTATTGGAAAAACTGGAACCGGAAAATCTACTTTGATGGAAAATATGATTTATGATGATTTGATTCGAGGTCGCGGTATTGCAATTGTGGATCCTCATGGACAGACGATCGATCATATTTTGGATTTTATCCCAGAAGAACGTGTCAAAGATATAGTTTATTTAAATCCAGCGGATCATGATTTTCCAATCGGATTTAATCTACTCGAAAGAGTGTCGGCTGATCAGAAAAATATTGTTTCATCGGGACTCATGAGTGTGTTTTTGAAATTGTGGGAAGGGACGTTTAGTGCCAGGATGGAATATATTTTAAGAAATACGATCTTGGCGCTACTTGATTATCCAAATGCGACGATGCTGGGGATTATGAAAGTATTGAATGATAAAGAATATCGTAAAATGGTTTTGTCTTATGTAAAAGATCCGGTGGTTTTGGATTTCTTTTTGAATGAATTTGAAAAGTATGATCCAAAATTTCGCGGAGAAGCGATCGCGCCAATTCAAAATAAAGTCGGGCAATTTTTGTCGGCCAGTACGATTCGTAATATTGTAGGACAAGAAAAATCGACGTTTAATATTTCAGAAATTATGGATCAGGGTAAGATATTGTTGATTGATTTATCAACTGGAAAAATCGGAGAAGATAATTCAAAGCTTTTAGGTTCGATGATGATCACAAAAATTCAGCTGGCAGCGATGCAAAGAGCACATATTCCAGAAGAGCAACGTCGGGATTTTTATCTTTATGTTGATGAGTTTCAAAATTTTGCAACTCCGGCATTTGCGGTGATTTTATCTGAGGCTCGAAAATATCATTTGAATTTAGTATTAACAAATCAATATACGGCTCAAGTACCGATTGAGGTCATGGACGCGGTTATGGGTAATATTGGGACAATGATCGCTTTTAGAGTCGGTGCACCGGATGCTAGTGCCTTGGAGAAGGAATTTGCGCCTGTATTTGAGGCTAATGATTTGGTAAATCAACCAAACAGACATATTTATATCAAGATGGCTATTGATGGCGTGACGTGTCCGGCTTTTTCGGCTGACACATTGCCACCAAGAGCAACAGATCTAGGATTTGGCAAAGAAGCAATTCAATTTTCCAGAGATACTTATGGAAGGCCAAGGGATGTGGTTGAAAAGGAAATTCAGGGTTATATGGATGCTGAGCCGACTGTAGTTCCAAAAGTTGTTGATCCTATTATGGAAGAATTGCGCGTTGAATATAAAGAAGTGTCGATCAAGGGCGGTTATAAGTGGTATTTGGGAGCAGGGGAGGATGAGGAAGAAGATCAGGAACAGAATAATGAATTAGGAATAATGAATAATGAAGTGATGACTGAAGATAGTGAAGAAACAAAAGAGTCTGTTGCTGATTCTTATGATTATGGAGATGATGGGGTGGTGTTTGCCCAAGAAGTAGAAGAAGATAAGAAAGAGAATAATGAATTAGGAATAATGAATAATGATGAGAAGGGCGAGAAAGAGGACGAGGAGAAATCCAAATTTCAAATGTCAAATGACAAATCAAATCCAAATGACACAATCCAAATTGAAGATGACCAAGCTATGGAAGAAAAAGTAGTAGAAGCTCCGGTTGAGGTAAAAGCTGCGTCAGAACCAGTATCAGAACCTGTGGAAGAACATCATATTATTTCTAGTCATGTGGCGAATAAGATCGCTAAAAAAGCGCGTAAAATCGAACGACATCAGGTGAGAAAGCAAGAGTTTTATGAAGTTGAGTCAGATAAAAAAGAGGATACAAAAAAGGATGAAGAAGTCCCAGCGGCAGTGCCAAATAATCATCCAAGTCCTGATGCAAAGAGTAGGGGAGAGGATGCGATGATTTTGGAAGAAGGGGAGATTGTGGAAATAAAATAAGCTCGTAAGCAGTAAGCAATAAGCTAATAAGCTGGTAAGAATTAAAGCTCTGCGGAGCGGGAATTAAATAGTAGTTAGTAGTTGGTAGTTAGTAGTTAGGCTCTGCGGAGCGGGAATAAATAAATATATAAATAAAGTCCTGTTTTACAACGGGACTTTATTTATATAGATGCTTATTAGCTTATTCGGCTTGGTATCCTATTTTTCGCCTAGGGCTTTTTTGCCGGCTTCGATCAGTCTTTTGACTTTTTGTCCTCCAAGTCGACCGACTTTGCCGCTTCTGATATCTTCAGCGTTGGCGCGAATGGCTCCACCTTTTTTACCAATGGCTTCGTAAAACTCTTTGCCATATTTTTTCTTAACCATATTGCCGCCTTTTTTTCCGGCTTCTTGGACAGTCATGCTGCCCTTATTTGCTACTGGCTTTTTTGCAGTAGATCGGGTAGTGGTATGTTTGACAGTTGTCTGTCTCATATAACCTCCAATTAATTAATACATGATTATTATATTAGGAGTAGGGAAGGGAAGCATTAGCTATTAGTCATCTAATATTCAATCTTATCAATAAAATTTTGTAGGATATGTTAACAATAAGCTAGCCACCGCCGGTTGGCGGGGTTTCGCTATGGCGGGATAAGCTGATAAGCCCCGAAGGGGCCCCATTGGGGCTGGTAAGTAGTAAGAATTAAAAGATTTAACTAAGAGTTTTTTAATATTGTGCGACGTATTAAGTATTGGTGTGTTATAGTTTAAGAGGAGTAAATGGTATATTTTATTTTTGAAAATATCGGTAGGGGAGAGTTCAATAGGGGAGACCCCCCTGTTTTTAAAATAGAGTAGTGCGCACAACGTGCGCAGGGGAGAAAATTTGAGGAACAAAATGGGGGAAGTGGTACACAATTTAAAATTTACAAATTTAAAATTTAAAAACCATTATGATTATATAGCTTTAAATAGTATAAATATGTTATTAATGTCGCAAAAGGTATATTGTGCGACTCTTCACTTTTGGACTTTTGGGGCTCATTTCTCGGTTCGATGGCTCATTTATCGTGTTTGTGTAGGTAAATAAAACAAAAGAGAGTTTTCCACTCTCCCCTGCTCCCTGTTAAGGCTGTCACTAAATTGTACAATTTTTTTCAAACTGGGCACTCCCCTAGGAAAATTTGCGAATTTTCAGTAGCTAGTAGTTGGGAGTTGGTAGTTAGGGAGGACATGATAGATTCCCCAAAGGGGCCCCTTCGGGGCTTCGCCTGCCGGCTCTGAATGATAGGTCTGACAAGTCGGGATGACGGATCTTATTAGCTTACTGCTTACCAGCTGTCATATATTTTACTCGAGTTCGGCTTTGGCTTTTAGTCTGGCTTCTACTTCTTTTTTACCCATAAATCGGCTCAGGAAGAAGTATCTGATGATACCTATATTGTTGAGCATTCTGATGGTGAAAGCGACAATGACGGCCAAATAGAGGTCTATACCTAGTCTGTCACCAAGGAAAGTGACGATGATAGCTAGGAACATGTTGGTAATCAGGCCTGATATGAATACTGTGGCGTTGTAGTGGCCTTGTAGATCACCACGGATCGCTCCAAAAACAGAATCAAGAATACCCATGATACCGACAGCGGTATAGCGGGCGTATTCGATTGGAATATTTAATGGTGTATATATGCCGAGAATAATGCCGACAGCTATACCAATGAGACCGTACCACACACTAGCTCCTTTCAGTCGCAAATTTACAATTTTCTCGTTCGAGTCTGAGCCTGAGGGCTCATCCCTCAGAGTCGAAGACAATTTAAAATTTAAAAAATTGCGTCGCATTGCGATGAGTTATTTATATTTATACTATATCATGCTAAAAACAAGTTGCAAATAGCGCTCATAACGGGTTAAAAGGCACCAGAATCGTCCAGGATGAAGTTTGCCTAGTTGGTGTGATAAAATCTTCAGGCCGATATTAATTTTTAGTTGAGATTTGAATAAATTAGGCCGTTTTAGCTTTTTTATTTTCAATAGATTTTTGCCAAACGACGAGCAATGGTGTGGCATTGAAAATTGATGAGTAGGTACCAACTGTAATACCGATTAATAGTGTGAGGACAAATGGTTTGATGGATTCGCCGCCGAGAAGGAACATGGTTAATAAAACAATAAACAAGGTTAAAGATGTGTTTAGTGATCGGGCCAATGTTTGAGTGATACTGTTATTGGCATTTTCAGAAAAGCTGTGGGAAGGGGATAATCTGAGGTTCTCTCTAAGTCGGTCAAATACTACGATGGTGTCATGAACTGAAAAACCGATAATTGTAAGAAGGGCTGTGATGAATAAGCTATTTACTTCGTAGCCGAAATAATGACCGAGTATGGCATAGACACCGGTTACAAATAAGGCGTCATGAATCAATGCTGCTACAGCACAAATACCGAATCTCCAGGAATTTGCAGGTTTGCGAACCTTGCGAAATGCATAGGCGAGATAGAGGATGATGGCAAGAGAAGCAAATATTACAGCTTCAACAGCTTTTGTGGCCAAATCAGAGCTTACACTTGGGCCAATGGACTCGAATTTTATTATTTTATTGTCCCCTGATGATTTCAGGGCGTCTGAAACTTGTTTGTCTAATCTGTCGCCAACAGTGACAGTCCTGATGATATATTGATTATTTGAGGCTGATTGGATGCTTAGATCCTTTAGTTTTAGTGATTTTAGAGCATCCTCTACTTTGGTTTTTTCAACTTGTTTTGTAAATTTAATTTCTGTAACAGTACCACCTTTAAAATCAATGCCGAGATTTAATTTCCATGTAAATAAAGCAATAATTCCTGGGATAATTAGAACGGCTGAGATGATAAACCATAATTTGTTGTATTTTGTGAATTGCATTTTTGCTCCTCAATTATGTCGCACAATATTATTAGATTTTAGTAAGTAGTTTTTCAAATCGAGTGTTAGTTAATAATCTTAGGAAAGTTCGAGTGACGGTAATGGCGGTGAAAAGGGATACAAGAATACCTATGGCTAGGGTGAGAGCAAAGCCGCGGACAAAACCGGTGGTTAGGACATATAAAATAAAACAAGTAATAAGGGATGAGACGTTTGAGTCTCGCACTGAATTCCAGGCTCGGCTGAAACCTTCTTCTAGGGCTTTGTTTAATGGTTTGCCGGCGTGAAGCTCTTCTTTCATCCTTTCAAAGATAAGAATATTGGCATCGACAGCCATTCCGATTGAGAGAATAAATCCGGCGATACCAGCTAAGGTCAAGGTGACCGGAATATATTTGAAAATTGCCAAAACAAAGAGTGAGTAAAGAGTTAAAGCAATGACAGCGATAAAACCTGGGAATTTATAAAAGGAAATCATAAATATTGCGATCATGATGAGGCCAATTGCACCAGCGATAAGACTTTTTTTAACTGATTCGTTGCCCAGCGTGGCACCGATAGTATTTTGGGCGATCAGCTTAGCAGGGACTGGTAGAATACCTTCATTGAGTCTATTGGATAATTTTTGAGCCTCGTCTTGCCCATTGAGTCCGCTTATTTGAGCATCTCCTGATGTGATCTCGGCTTCGACTTTTGGGGCGCTGACTATTTTACCGTCAAGCACGATAGCGACTGGTTTGCCGATATTTTTCTTTGTGATGTCGGCGAAGAGTTGTTTGCCTTCTCGATTGAATTGCATTGTGACGATTGGGTCGGCACTCATAGTTTCTTGGCTGATAGAGACCATAGCGTTTTTCAGTTCTCTTCCTGTTAATTTGGTAGGAGTCCATGTCCCAGGATAGGGTTGGTCAGTATAATAGTCGTTTAAGGTTTGTCCACCAGTGGTTGCACCTTCCATAAAGGTTAATTCGTAAGTGGCACCAATTTTATTTTTGGCTTCATTTATATCTTTTTCACCTGGTAATTCGATAATAATACGATCACTGCCGCTAGTTTGAAGATTGGCTTCGGAAACGCCAAGACTATTTACGCGTTCTTCGAAAACACTTTTTAAATTTGTCAGATCTTTGGCTTTATTTTTTGATTTTGATAGATCGGCTTGGTAGGTTAATTGAGTTCCGCCTTTAAGATCAAGACCTTCTTGAATCTTGAAACTTTTTTCCCACTTCCCTATTTTCCAGGTCGGGTTGGTAGGCCAGTCAATCAGGCCAGCGATGGCGGTGATTAAAATGATGGCAGCAAATGTGATCCAAATTCGGCTTCGCATGATGTTCTCCTTTTGTATTAATCTCTTGTACCATATTAACTGAAAAAATAAAAAATGCAATATAAGAAAGCTAGTAAGCTATTAAGCTGGTAAGCTTAGCCACCGCCGGTTGGCGGGGTCCCGCTGTGGCGGGATAAGCTGGTAAGAATTAACAAAATCCCAAATTCTAATGATCAATGACCAAGGAAAGGCGGAATGACAATGAGGAAGGAATGGATTCCAGCCTTCGCTGGAATGACAACTACCAACTACTAACTACTAGCTACTTTATACTGGCACTTATAGGTACAGGTGTTTGCCTTCTTCTTTTAGTTTGTCGATTAATTTTTTAATATTTTGGGCATGGTCTTTTTTGCAAATAAGTAGGACATCGTCGGTGTCAACGATGATGACGTCTTCAAGACCAACCGTGGCGATCAGTTTGTCTTTGGCATAGACAAGGCAATTTTGGTTATCGATGCCGACGTGATTGCCTTTGGCGATAATGTTGCTGCCGGTTGCGTTGGCAAGAATGTCATGAAGGGAAGCCCAGGAGCCGATGTCGCTCCAACCGAGGTCGGCAGGGATGACGAGGACTTCAGTGGCTTTTTCCATGATTACAGTATCAAATGGTTCAGCAGGCATTTTTTCATATTGCTCGGCGATGATTTTTTTAGCCCCATTGCGATCTTCAGATTTGAATGCAGATGTGATTTCTTTGATAGGATTTGTAAAATCGGGGGCGAATTTTTCAAAAAGATCGATGAGCGTGTCGGTTCGCCAGATAAAATAGCTGGCATTCCAGAGGTATTCCCAGGCGGCGACGTATTTTTTTGCTGTAGCTAAATCTGGTTTTTCGATGAATTGTTTGACAGTGAAAATTTTGACATCATCAATTGTGTCGATAAGGTTGTTCATTTTGATGTAACCGAGTCCAGTGTCGGGACAAGTTGGATTTAGGCCGACAGTGACGATGTTATCGGGGTATTTTTCAATTGCCGCTTCGGCAGCAAGGACGGCTTGTCGGAATTCTTCGATCTTGGTGACAGAATGATCGGAGGCGAAAGTCGCGACGATCGATTTTGGGTCTTTGGCGGCAAAAAAAGCGGCAATGTAGGCGATGGCCGGTCCGGTATTTCGGGCAACTGGTTCGATGATAAAATTTTCTTGTGGCAGCTCAGGAAGATGGCGGCGGGTTTCGTGGAGATATTTTTCAGCAGTTGAGACGTAAATTTTTTCTACAGGAATAAAGGTTTTTAATCTTTCAAAAGTATCCTGGATAAGAGATTTATCACTGATAAGTTGGTGAAGTTGTTTGGGAAAGTTATTTCGGCTCATGGGCCAAAGTCTTGTACCTGATCCACCAGCCATAATTACTGCGTTCATAGTGCTCCTTTCAGTCGCAAAATAAAAACGTAAAGAGAAAAAAGTAAAAATTTGGAGTCGCTTTGCGACGGGTTATTGTATTTTAATTAATTGGTTTGTTATTAAGAATAGTATTGATAATTTTTTCGACTTTTTTTCCTGGGATTGACGAGTTATCACCTGTATGGGTGGTAATGGTATAGTCATATAGATTGGCGTATGTCATTTCTTGCTTTGCGGTTTCAAAACGAGTATTTATTTCTTTATTTGAAATATTTTCTCTTGCTAGTAAAAGTCTTTCTTTTAGGTCTTCTAGAGATGGATATTGCAGAAATATTGCAGTTAAATTTGGAAAAAGTTCACGGTAAGGTTTAAGCCCTTTTACATCGATTTCAAGTAGAAGTAGATAGCCTTCTTTAAGTAGATTTGTGACATTTTTTTTGCTTTTACCATAAAGGTAGCCATGTGTTCTTGCCCATTCAATTAATTCATCATTATCTATTAATTTTTGGAATTCTGGTTCGCTTAAATAAATTCGTGAATCACCATCATCTGGTCTTGAAGGTCTGGTGGTATATGAAGGAATTTTTTTGAATCTTGTGTCATTTTTTGAAAGATATTTAATAATGGAGTTTTTTCCAACTCCACTGGGGCCTGCGATTATAAAAATGTGTCCTTGTTTCATGTGTTTATTATAACAGGTTTAGGTGATTTTGTCCAAGATTTTTTGTAGATCGTTTGATAGATCGGATTTAAGTTGAATAGTCTCCCCTGTTTCAGGATGGGTGAAGGTTATTTTGGTGGCGTGGAGGAATTGGCGGAATAGGCCTAGTTCTTTTGAAAGACGGCGTGAGGGTTTGAAAAAATACAACGGGTCTCCAATAATTGGAAAACCGAGGTGTTTTAGATGAATTCGGATTTGGTGCATGCGGCCGGTTTTTGGTTTGGTGAGAACCAAAGTAAGAGGTTGTTTTTTGTAGGTATAATTTTTCAATGTTTCATAATCTGTTTGGGCGGCGCGGATAGTGCCGGTGGCTAATTTGTCGATCAGGTCTTCGTCGGCATCTTCGGGGATGACGGTTTGTTTGGATTTGGAGGCATGGCGGGCGATTTCAGCGACGATAGTCCCCTGTTCGGGTTTGATAGTGCTATATGTTAAAGCTGTATACTCTTTTTGGACGGTGCGCGCTTTAAATTGATCTTGAAGTTTGATCAGGATCTCAGGATTTTTGGCGATAATCATGAGGCCTGATGTTTCTTTGTCGAGTCTGTGAACAATGCCGGGTCTGGTTGGATCTGGCCAATTTAATTTTTCGATGCCTGGAATATGTCGCATGATAAAATCGATGATTGATGGGTCTTGGCGGCCTGGTGGATTGTGTACCAATAGTCCTGCCGGTTTGTCGACCACCAGCAAATATTCATCTTCAAATATGTTTTTTATTTCTATTAATAATTCCATAAGGTTAGTATATCCTAATTGAAGAGCAATTAGAAGTAGTTATAGATATAAAAATAATTTATAATATTAGATATGCAACTACTCAAATAAGCGCATATGCGCTTATTTGAGTAGTTGAAATAAAAT
>VFKW01000082.1 GCA_009885355.1 Candidatus Berkelbacteria bacterium | reverse complement strand
GAATTACTGAAAAAAATTATCGAAGAATATGAAGGTGAAGTTTGGTGTATTTCCAAACATTTACTGGCGGCGTCGATGAGATTGATGGAAGTCGGGACCAAGCAGCAAGGTCAAGGTAATAAAAAAGAAGCTCGAGAAATGTTTGAAAAGGCCTATAATTTGTATTCGCTTTTCTGGGGATTGAACTTAAAAATGCTCGATGTGTCGGATGTGAAAAAAATTGACGACAACCAGTTGAATAAGTCTGATGATAAAAAAGACGGCTATATGCAAAAACTGGGCGTTTTGGTTAAAAAGGCGATTGATTGCTGTATTGAGTAGAATTTAGCTTTTTTAAAGTGCTATTTTTAAATATTATATGAAAATAGATCCAATTGGTCTTGACAACGGATCTATTTTTGTGTATAATTTATTCTTGTGAGTGAATAATCTGTACGGGGCAGGAGGGTTTGGGTGAATGTTTGAAAGCAATTCTGACGGCTGGGTGCTAGCAACGATAATTACACCTAGCTGCCTAGAGATGGGGGCAATTTGTCTAGGCTTAGGTGAAATAGTAAGCCAGATAAAAAGAAGGAATCGAATGCCTTCTTTGATAGTCCATGACGGCTCCAAAGGAGCTGAAGATACGGCTCAAGCACTAGCTAAAATCTTGGTCGGCAAAAAATTGTCGTGCCAAGTATCAAGTAGCTGGGTTGGAGATATCGTCAAATATGGCTGGTCAGATAGTATGATCATCTGCCAGGGAGTAGATTTGCTGAAAGGCCACGCTCAATCAATATTGAGTGTGGGTGCTGGCAGAATAATTATACCTGGTGGGGCATATATTGCCCAGTTCAACAATAATGGGAAGAATCTAGATTGCATTTTCTCGTTTCCGGGTAATAAAAGAATATTCTGCGGTTTTGCAGAAACAGTTACGGCCTAAGCGGCCGAACTAATGTAAGGCGGACAATATTTATTGTCCGCTATTTTTTTATGGAGAATTTGCTTCGATCATGTCGTTGATTGGAAATATATTATGTTTTTTTTCGGCACGACGATCATTTATTTGCTCTTGGATGACTGTGTCTGATTGATCGGCTTCCTGATAAACTCTATCGATATAAGTCAATGAATTATTGGTGAATTTGAAAAGAAATACGACGAGACAAATCGCTGACGTGAGCATAAGCCATTTGATTGGTTTACTTGTGATGTCTTGAGTCATAGATAGCCTCCACTATCAGTATATAGTATAAAGTATTAAGTATATAGTATGCAACACCATCTATATGGGCTTTAAACTATTTAATTGTTATACTATTTTCACCTGTGATTGTGAGATCGGCGCTGTTTTTGCCTGACATTAGGGTGGCTGGATCGGCTTTGTAAATACCTTTGCTGACGATCCTGGCTTTATAGCGAATCGGCTTATCGGTCGCATCGTTGAATATCATGAACTCAATTTTTTGACCATCAACTTGATTTGGTCTTGTAGTTGTATTATCCTTGCTGAAATCCTGAAGGCCAGCGGCGAGTTTTAGACCTGAGGGCAGATAATCTTCAATAATATAGATTGAGCCGTCTTTGCCTGGAATTTTTGGGGTCAAGACAACATCGACAACATCTCCTTCGTTAAAACTGGTGACGTTTTTACCATTTTTTTGGTAAGATCTGGTGAGGGAGAGACTAGGGTTTAGTTTGTCGGCGGCTGGCTTGGCGCTCACAGAGTATGCACTGACTAAACCAATCTGACCTTTTATATTACTAAATTTTATAGCTTGGGCTTCTTTTTTTGTGAGTGATAGCTCAAATATTTCGCTTGGATTTATGGTTTTTGTGGTTTCTTTGCCTGAAATATTATAGCTAAAGCTAACTTCCCCGGATGGCTTGGCCACTAAATCTCGAGCTAGTATAGCTTTTTGTATAACGACAAGATCGTCAGTTGGATTATAATTTCGAACAAATCGACGAAGACCAGCGGCCTCGTCGCTATTTATTACAGTGGCGACAATGGCGATATTGGCGCTAGTTTTGATCTGCTGAGTTTCATTATCGCCTTTGGCCTTATAATAAATGCCTGATTTGATAAGACCGGGTAAGATCTTGGATTGATACAGATCGAGAGCGCCTTCGATATCGCCCAATTTGATCAGACCCATGGCAACATAAGCTGACTGATCTAAACTTAATGCATCAGTTTTCATAGCTTGTAATTTGGCAAGATATGGCTGGCCAAGGGAAGCCAATCCATATAGGGCGATTGCTCGGCGATCAGCATCGGCTTTTGTATCAATTAAAGAGCTGGTAAAATAATTGATTAAATTATTTTTAATTACATCGGCTCCCAAATCACTTAATTTTGCCGAAAGCTCTAACTCATCAGTCCCATAAGGTAATAAGGCGATGCCGCCATTTTCAAATTGATAGTTGGAAATACTAACATTTGGAGAAATATTCTTTTGACCAAAAGAACTCTTCAGAATATCACTGGCGATATTTCTGGTGACGATCTGATCTGATCTTTCACCAAACTGGTAATATAAATCATAGAGGAAACTGAGGGCTTCACCACGGTTTTCATCAGTGAAGACCAGGTTGGTTCTACCGCTATCGCTTGATTTGATATTTGATAGATTGTTAGCTAAAGAATAATATGTTTCATTTAAGACATTATAATAGCTATCCAAGACATTGATTTTTTTTAAAAGGCTGTCTTGGTTGCTACCATTTTTAGCTCCAACGATGACTTCGTGTGTACCAAGAGGTAATTTCCCTAGAGCAATATAGACATTACCACTTGCGTCAGCTTTTAGACCCGTTTTATCTATATTAAGATCTTTTATCTTGGCTGTAAATTCGGTATTTGCGTTGCTTTCGCCAAAAGCCCTCAGGCGCAGAGTAACTTCATCACCGGAAAGATAGTTTTCATTCAAAGTGGCGTCAACAAACAATGGCTTGGTAACGACAAGTTGCGAGAGATCTTCGCCGACTTCTAGATCTTTGGAAATAGCGTAAGTAGTCATTTTAAATGAGGTAATATTATCCGGCAATTTAAATTCGATATGACCCTTGCCGCTACTGTCAGTTGTGATAGTGCCATAATAGGCAACGTCAATGATATCTGAACGAAGCCCATCACCACCGCCGCCGCCTTTGCCGCCATCATTGCTGGTATCTTTATGGGAAGCGCGAGTTAGAAAATTACCATTTACGGATGAGTAGATCGAGCCTAAAATTGTACCAGATTGATTTATTTGTGCATCTTTATTGATGGCATTTAGAGCGTCATCAATAACAGCCATATTCACTTCTGATTGCTTGCCTTTACCATTGATATCATTTACAGTAACATCGATTTTTGCCGTGTCGCCAGGAAGATATTTGGTTTTATCGGTTTGTATTTTGACGGCGAGTTTTCGTTGATCTTTGTCAAAATTGGTATATAGAGAATTGGATTGATAAAGATTTTTACCGTCAAACCAAACCCCCATGGTTGAAAGATTTGGAATATCATCGATCTGAAAAGTTCGTTCGTAGTCAGCGGTGGTGGTAATTTTGAAATCTTTCAAGCCGTTTTGGGCGTTGAAAAATAGATAATTACTATTTGCCGGCAGGGTTTCTGAATTTTTCTTTAACCTTAATTTGGCAGTTTCGCCAACTTTATATGTTTTTGTACTATCTAGGGAATCAAGATTTTCTAAAACTAGAAAATCTTCAGTATAGTCCGTAGTATTTCCACCTCTGTAATATGTTCTGGTCTCAATCGCCCGGGATTTTGAGTCTGCGGTGGTTATATATATTTCATAATTTTTATTTTTTTCCAGATCGTCGAGATTATAACTAGCCTTGCCGTCATTGCCGGTTTTCACGGCGAAATCTTTTATTTTATGAGGCACAACAGTGCTATTGTATTTCTTTTCCATAAGCTTGCTGATCGGGTTAAATACTTCACCGGCTTCGGTTTTAACATCTTCTTGCCAAGTAATCGTGCCAGTAACATTTTGATCCTTTGCAGGAGTACCAATATAATTTACACCATCTAATATTACATTATTTGTATTAACTTTTAATACATTTTTTTCGATATTTCCCGAAAGAATGATGGAAGATTGAAAAACCCTGACACTGGTTGATTCTGTGATATCGCTTTCTTCTGAGTTTGTCGGAGTAACAGTAATATCATAGCTATGGGGATAATTATTTTTGTCTGTAAAAGCCGGGTTTAATTTGAAAGAAGCTGCACCAAAAGCGTCACTTTTAACCTTGCCGTCAAAACTATTTGCATTATAACTGGATCCTTTATAATTAAATTCTGTATTGGCCACAGGAGAACCATCGAAAAATTCTGCTTTCAGCTTGAATTGCACTTCTTCGCCGCTATAAATCGCTTCTTTATCTTGGGTTAAACTTAATTTATAGGCTGGTTTTACATAGGTGGCAACCTCAATAATGGCTGAATCAAATTGAATATCACCATCGTTGACAGTTAATGAATATGTACCTGGAGCTAAATCTTCAATATCGATATTGCTGCCAAAAGTGCCATATTCACCAATAGCTAAGTCTTTTTCATAGAGTGCCGGGGCTTGTGTTGAACCCCAAGGCGTATAGTTATTTTCGGAAATTTTAATGGTGATATTATTTAATTTACTGCCATCTCTTTTTTTGGCGACGCCCCAAAAATTTACTTTATCTGTTTTTTTATAGATCGGCTTATCAAGGGAAACGAAAGATTGATATTTTTCTGATTCAATGCCTGAAACATAGCCATCTGCGTCCTCGATCGGGATCAAGACAGGAACTGTTTCTTTTGAATCAACTACAAAATATTGGCCACTTGTACCGGTGCTTACGCTGGTGAAAGTAGTCTTTATCTGATCTGGGGTTTCACCAAACCAAGCACCTTTGTCATCGGTTTCACCGATCTTGTCGCCGCCTAGAATACTAACAGCGGCTTTTGCGATCGGTTTTTGAGTTACCAGGTCATTTACCCAAACTAAACTTTTGGTTGGACTGTAGCTTAAAAAACTACTGGTTTTGGTTGACTGAAATGCCGCACAGTCGATGGCATTGCCTGACTGACCAACTATAATATAGTAAGCATTTGGCAAAGCCTCCGGTAA
The DNA here is from genome assembly GCA_009885355.1 of Candidatus Berkelbacteria bacterium. Taxonomy (GTDB): domain Bacteria; phylum Patescibacteriota; class UBA1384; order VFKW01; family VFKW01; genus VFKW01. The sequence continues at coordinate 3,777 of VFKW01000082.1, read as the reverse complement.
TTCTACATATTTATTGTACCCTTTTTCAATCAGAGGAAGAGTCAAATCGGAAATTTTATAGGAGCTGTATTTTGCAAGCTCAGCCTGGTCGACTTTAATATAATATACCCAAGAAATTCTCTGGCTTATCGCGCTATAGGCTGTAGCGAAAATTTTTGGGTCAGTGAATTTATATAATGATAATTTAACAGGATCACTGGTTGCTGTGCCATTTACTTCAAAAATCGCTTTTTGGCTAACATTTGTCTCATAAAAAGATTTGTTAAAATCAAAATTATTGCTTGAATTAGTTGTTGTCGCTTCTGTTGCAAACTGGATGATCTTATCTTCGGCTAAAGTCTCGCCTGTTTCGGTAACGTTAAGGCCTTTTAATAGAGTAACTTTGTAGATTTTGGCGTTTTCCATTTGAGATTGGTTTGGTTTGACGATGATCAATTTGCCATTTTGTTCGACATCAAAAGTGATTTTTGGCTCAATAGTGATAAAATTTTTCACATCTTTAAAATTTTCCCTATTGGTGGTAAATTCGATGACTGAGTTCTTTTTTACACTTGTGGCTTCATTGGCAGGGATAGACGAAATGACCTGAAAAGGAGCCCTTACTTGATATGCCCAGGAATACTCACGATCGATACCGTCTGTTTTGGCGAGAGTAAATTGGTAAACTCGATTTTCTTTTAGTGTTGAATTAAAAGTTATCAATGCCTCAGTGCTGCTTTTTTTTGCAAGCGTATAGCCTATTTTCGGTTCGACTGTTAAACTATCCTTGATTTTATTAAGATCAATATTCGTTTTTGATGAAATGAGTATGGTACTGTCTTTTTGCATACCGAAATTATTCATGGATTGAGGCTTGAGGGTCAGATTTATATTTGTGGCGGTTTTTTTGAAAATTGGCTGGTCTTTCGGCAGAGTTAAAATATAGCCTGCCCAAACCAGGACCAAGCCTAAAAGTACTCCTAAGGTAATAAAATATTGCTTACGAGTAACGTGGATTTTTTTTAATTTGATAAACATTATCCCTCCTTTTATTTAATTATATATTAAATAGTCCAATATTAACATGAAAGAGTCGTGATGGGGCGGGATTGGACGATGTAGTATGTATCGTTTTCAAAGGCCCATTCGATGTCTTGAGGGAAATTGTAATGTTTTTCGATGTTTAGAAAGATTTTGGCTAATTCTAGAATGTGTTTATCGGCGATTTTTTGAGATTCTTGCTGGGATTGCGGTACTTCAGTTTCTTTGGTGCCGGAGGCACCATCGCGAATGATTTTCATTTCCTGGCTGGAGATGTATTTGTCAATAAAATCTAGCTTTTCTTTGTCGATGATATAAGTATCAGGAGTGATCATGCCTCCGACAATGGCTTCGCCGAGGCCGTAGCCGGCTTCGATGACCATTTGATTGTAATCCTCAGTGACTGGATGAACGGTAAAACAGATGCCGGAGACTTCGGATTGGACCATTTTTTGGACGACGACAGCGACGGAGACAACAGTGGTATCAAGGCCTTTTTCAAAGCGATAAAAGATGGCGCGAGGAGTAAAAAGAGAGGACCAGCAGAGTTTGATCTTGTCTAGTAAATCATCTTTGGTAGTATTGAGGTAGCTTTCGAGTTCACCTGCCCACGAAGCGTCTTGGCCATCTTCGGCGGTAGCGGAAGAGCGCACGGCGACCATGTCGGCGTCGAGCTCTTTGAAAGATTGTAAAACCTCGGTTTTAATATCTTCAGGAAATTCGGCATTGAGAATCATGGCGCGGATCTCAGCGGAGGCGCCATCGACCGAATTGATATCCCTGTGGTCAACTCGGCCCAAGATAGCTTCGATATCAGCCTTGAGCATGGTTTCTTCGACAAATTGATCAAATGATCCGGCCAAAACGACAAAACCAGGCGGGACCGGAATCCCCGCTTGGGTCATTTCACCCAAGGAAGCGCCCTTGCCGCCGGCAATACCGACATCTTTTTTTGCAAGCTCTGTAAAATTTTTCGTGAACATATTATCTCCTTTAAATAAGTGTACCTTAAGTATGTACTTCGTAGTTGAACTTATTTCCTCGGTACTCAACTGACATTGATCCAGATTGAGGATCAATTATAATATTTTGGACGGCTTCACCTTCGTTTATTACCTGCTCTTCTTTATCAGCGTCCGGTCGACCCATAACTTCTTCCCAAGCCTCATAATTGACCTTACCTTTTGCCAAATATGTTGCAACTGCATCCAAATCCCATTGATGACCTATTGCATGGACTAGCACTGGTCGGCTAGTGGGAATCTTATCTTTGGCAAAATGGTAAAGTCGTTCTAAACCATAAAGATATTGTTTGGCGACAGTTTCAGGTCTCGGACCCTGGAGTAGACGACCGTCTTCTAGTTCCAGTGTACCGTCGTTTTGAAGCCAGTCATGAATAGCTTCCGCATGATTATTGTGATGCTTCTTTAAAATTTCTGAAAAATAGGGAGTTTTTTCAATTTTTCCTTCTTGGTTTTTTTGAGTCCAACGGTCTTCATAACCATATCCAAGTTGTTTAATAAAAAGAGGATAATCTATAATTATTTTTTTATCGGGATTCTCAGAGATTAGATGATTAATTTCATCAATCACTTTACTGCCATCATGATTTTCTTTTGATAGCTCATGCATATTATCAATTTCTTTTTTTGTTATTACTAGTAAATTTTCTTTACTTTCATCAGGCAGTTCGGATAATGCTTCTCCCCAAATTTCTCCTGTTTGTCCAGTCCTTATTTGATCAGAACGTCCTCCAATAAAGAGAACTGCGCCATCAGGTGCATTATTAATTGTTTCTAAAATATCAGTTCGGGCCACCTCTATAGCGTGCTCAACTCCACCTTCAGTAAGATCATTATAGTCTTGGGAGATCGAGTCGCTTTCAGTCGCATTTCTCGCAGGGGTATCATGTCTGTGAAAACCTGAGCCTTCCTGCGTGATCCCTCCCAGATCTCCAAAATGCATATTTTCCATACAACCTCCGTATTATATAACTTTTACTATACCATTATTTGCATCTACTTCAATTATTTGACCATTTTTAATAACTTTGGTGGCGATTTCTGTGCCGACAATACAGGGTTTTTTCATTTCTCGAGCACTAATGGCAGCATGACAGAGCATTCCGCCGGCATCCGTGACAAAGGCGGCGGCTTTTTTCATGAGGGGAATAAATTCGGGACGGGTCATACCTGTGACTAATATATCACCTTCATTAAATATTTCATATTTATATGGATCGACGATAATGCGGCAAATGCCTTTGACTAAGCCTTTGTAGCCAGTCGTACCCTTAATGTGATCAACATTAGTGATATTACTTTCTGTAATGACGGTATCGATGTTTTCGGCATTTTGACCGGTTAAAATGTATTCTGTATCGTCCTTATATAAAACTACGCTGTAATTAAAACGATCTTTTAATACCTCTAGTTTAGGCATGTTACCATTTTTGAAATAACTTTCCAGCTCGTCTCTCTTCATACAAGTCAATAAATTACCATCTATACTTTCTTTTTCACCAATTACTTTCATTAATTGTCTGAAATATCTTTCTGAGTCACTGTAGATCGGTTCTGAATGTTTTCTTGCTTTAGAAAAAAGATCCATTAAACGTTCAGTTTGTTCTTTTGGTATATAATCGATCAGTTCTTTCATGAATACATGATTTGATAAATATTCATCATATAAGTCTAATGAAACTCCCCGGGAACCGCTGCCGCTAATCCCGGGGTTTCTTAGGCAGCGGGGACTCAT
>VFKW01000061.1 GCA_009885355.1 Candidatus Berkelbacteria bacterium | reverse complement strand
TGCAGGATCGTCTGGTGAAGGAATTAAGACTAAAAGGAATCTCATCAATTGAAGAGGCAAATAAGTATTTAAAAGAAGAATATATTGCTGTGCATAATGCCAAATTTGCAGAAGGTGCAAAAAGTAAAACTGACCTTCATCAGTCAATTGATGGCTATGAGTTTAATAATATTTTCTGTCTAAAAGAAGATCGGAAGATTAACAATGACTTTACGGTCGCCTACAAAACCAAATGGCTTCAGCTGACAAAAACCCAACCAACAATTATCTATCCTAAAGAAACAGTCCAAGTCTGGCAACACCTGGATGGTGCAATAACAATTCACCAAAACAAAAGTACCTTGAATTTTAAAGAGGTGCCCCAGAGACCGCAAAAACCAATAGTTGAAAAAAGAAAGGAGGAAGAAAAGCCTCAAATTCCATGGACGCCGCCAGTCAATCATCCATGGAAAAAGTTTGTTTTAGTGTATAAAAAAAGTGACATTTCTAAATTGCAAAAAAGTGACATTTCTATTTTGCGTTGACAGTGCCAGCACCTTAAACCTCCTCTCAACCCCCTTGATATTCCAATATTTTACGGATATAATTGATCTGAAAACATAATCTTCCGCGCCGCAGCGCACCCTAACTACTTACTCCCAACTACTAACTACTAAAATTATGACTATAGAACGCCTTCTTGAACAATCCAAATCCTACCTCGACCAAGACGAACTCAAACTCATTGAGAAAGCTTTTGCTTACGCCGACAAAGCCCACGCCGGTCAATTACGCAAATCAGGCGAGCCATACATCAAACACCCCCTGCACGCCGCCATGACCTTGGCCAAAATGCACCTAGATGCCACCACTATTTCCGCCGCTCTCTTGCATGACGTCATCGAAGATACCCCCGTCACCCAAGAAGAGTTAACCAGAGAATTTGGCAAAGAAATCGCTTTTCTCGTCGAAGGCACTACAAAATTAGGAAAAGTCCGTATCAGAAAAGACATCATCGACGCAAATCTAAACGAAGAAGAACCGGATTCTTTCCATAGTTTCAACCGCCAATTTGGCACCTTGCAAAAAATGTTTGTCGCCATGGCCAAAGACATTCGCGTCATCCTCATCAAGCTTGCCGATCGTCTCCATAACATGCAAACCCTCACTCACATCGAATCCTCCAAGCAATTCCGAATTGCCCAGGAAACCCTCGAAATTTACGCTCCCATGGCCGACCGTCTCGGTATCGGAGAACTCAAAGGCCAGCTCGAAGATCTCGCTTTTCCCTATGTCTATCCAAAAGAATACCAAGAACTCAAGAAAATTGTCGATCAAAATTATCCATCTCGCTTGAAATACATCAAAAGAGTCAAAAAAGTCCTCGAAACCGAACTTCACAAAAATCATATCAAAGGTGAAATAAACGGACGAGCCAAACATCTCTATAGCTTAAACAATAAAATAAAACGCTACAATTCTCTTGATCAAATCTACGACCTGATCGCCTTGCGCATAGTCGTCGACGATATCAAAGATTGCTATGCCGCCCTCGGCATCATTCACAAACTCTGGAAGCCATTAAATGGTCGTATCAAAGACTACATCGCCATGCCCAAGCCAAATGGCTATCAATCCCTCCACACGACCGTTTTCTGCCTCGACGGCCAATTGACCGAATTACAAATTCGCACGAGCGACATGCACGCTCAAGCCGAATATGGTATTGCTGCCCATTGGCATTACAAATCAGCTCAAATAAAAACCTCCCTCATCAAAAAAAATCCCTCAAATCACGACATCGCCTGGGTCAAACAGCTCGCCGAATGGCAAAATCAACTCGAAAACCCAACCGAGTTAGCTGAAAGCCTGAAGCTCGATTTCTTCCAAAACCGCATTTTCGTCTTTACCCCCAGAGGCGACGTTCACGACCTGCCGGTCGGCGCCACCCCGATCGATTTTGCCTACGCCATCCACTCCGACCTCGGCGATCACTGTTTTGGTGCCAAAGTAAACGGTAAAATGATTACCCTGAACCATGTCCTGAAAAATGGCGATATCGTCGAAATTATTTACAATAAAAAATCTTCCCCCAACAACGACTGGCTCAATTTCATCAAAACCTCCGAGGCCAGATCAAATATCAACCAAGCATTAAAAAAAGACGGTAAAAAATTCTTCGGCCTTTTCGGCAATACTAAAAAATAAACAAGCATTCGAACCCTTACCTTTTCTCTTTTGAGAATTTGTGATAAAATGCCAGTTAGGAGAGAACTATGAGCGAAAACTACAATCGTATCCCACGCGGCACCCACGACATCCTACCAGAAGACGAAAAATACTGGTCTTTTGTCGATGCTGTCGCCAAAAAACACAGCCTGACCATGGGTCTGGAGCAAATCACAACTCCAGTTATTGATTTTAAAAATCTCTTTGTTCGCTCTGTCGGCCAATCCGATCTTGCCAGAAAAGAAATTTATTCTGTCCAAAAATCCGGCACCGAATATGAAAACGATGACAAAGATGAATTAGTCTTACGCCCCGAGGCTACTGCCCAAGTTGCCCGCGCTTATCTACAACACGGCATGCACACTTGGCCTCAGCCAGTCAGATTATTTTACCTGCGCCAGCCAAATTTTCGCTACGAACGTCCTCAATCCGGAAGATTTCGCCAGCACTTCCAATTCGGCGTCGAAATGTTCGGATCCGTCGACCCATTAACTGATGCCCAGCTAATTCTTTTATTATGGGAAATTTTCCAAGATCTCAAATTATCTGAAAAAATCGTTTTTGATATCAACACAATTGGCTGCAAAAAATGCCGCCCAGATATTCGAAAACAAATCGTCAAATATTACAAAAGTCGCGAAGATGAACTTTGCGACGACTGCAAGGATCGTCTCAAGAAAAATCCCCTTCGCATTTTGGATTGTAAAAATGAAAAATGCCGAGAAATCGGCGCTGACGCGCCTCAAATCATCGACAATGTTTGCGATGAATGCCAAACTCACTTTCGTCAACTTCTCGAGATTTTAGACGAATTATCAATCCCATATAATCTCAATCCACTCCTCGTTCGTGGACTCGACTATTATACTCGCACCGTTTTTGAAGTGAGAGAAGAAGCCGACGAAAAGCGCCAAAGTTCCCTCGCTGGCGGCGGCCGATACGACGACCTGATCGAAGAACTCGGCGGCCAACCAACCCCCGCTTGCGGTTTTGGCTTCGGCTACGAACGCATTGTCGAGAAATTAAAAGAAAATGAAATCACCCCACCAGAACTGGACAAGCCGGAAATCCTCATCGTCCAGCTCGGCGACAAAGCCAAGATCAAATGTCTGCCACTGGTTGCCAAGCTCAACAATCTTGGATACCGCACCACCACCATTCCAGGCAAAGAATCCATCCGCGCCCAGCTAAAACTAGCCGACCGTCTCAACGTCGAAGTCGCCCTCATCATCGGCCAACGCGAAGCCTTCGACAACACCATTATCTTCAGAAAAATGAAAGAAGGCGTCCAGGAAACCATCGACATAGAACGCCTCGAACGCTTCCTGGCAAGATATTATAAAAATAAAGAATAAGAATAAACTCCAACATCTATCCAAAAAAATAGCCGATTTAATTTCCGGCTATTTTTTTGGTTATCCACATCTCAAATAAGCGCATATGCGCTTATTTGAGAATATATACTATTTAAATATATAAAAATAATTATTTATTATCCAACCTTCAGCGTGTAAAAAATAATTAATTAGACTTATCCGAGACCGTTGAAAAACCGACCTTTTAGCTCAAAAAACACTCAAGTTTTGTAATTAAGCGCAAGGGTCGGCTTTTAAGCTTTTGTAAACGGTATTGGACTTGTCATGTCC
>VFKW01000104.1 GCA_009885355.1 Candidatus Berkelbacteria bacterium | reverse complement strand
ATAATATTTATTTCCGAAATATTGAACTGTTCCATTTTTCCTCACTTTCTTTACTTATCTTATTTTATCTATGTATACCATACAACCCGTTCACAAGGATAATATCATCACTTTGAATGATATTCAAGATCTCCTTTTTTATTTACTGCTTATTAGCCACTAAGTGGCCCCTTAGGGGCTTACTGCTTACCAGCTTATTGCTTACTAGCTTATCGGCTATTGTACTCTATTTGATTCAATTCTATAATATGTCAAAAGCCATTGCGCCATCGAACCAAATGTTGGCGCAGCCGAACTCTCAGCCCATTGAGTATTTTTTGGATTATCAATTTTTACTACCATCGCAAATCGCGGGTTATCAGCTGGAAAAAAACCAGCAAATGAACCGATATGACGATCTTCATAATAACCGCCCTCTGGTTTTGGCACCTGGGCTGTACCAGTTTTTCCTGCCACCCAATAACCTTTTACTCCTGCTTTTTTCCCATGGCCTTTTTCCACCACCGAAATCAACATTTGAGTCAAATCTGCTGCTGTTTTTTCTTTAAAAACCCTCTTAATTTCTTCCTTTTTAATCGGTATAGTTTTTCCATCCCTTTGCAATTCTTTCACTACTTGTGGCTTTATCAACATACCCTTATTAGCCACCGCTGCATAAGCATTCATCATTTGCAAAGGTGTAACCGAAATACCTTGCCCAAATGTCATCGTCGATCGCGACAAATCTCGCCATTTTTTAAAATCACTGACATATCCCAAAGCTTCTCCTTGTAAATCAATACGAAGCTTATCTCCAAATCCCATCAATTTAAAATAATTATACAAAGCCTCATTGCCAATTTTATTCCCGATATCAACCATCGCTACATTATCTGAATTTTCCAAAACCTGCGTCATTGTTTCATGCCCAAACGCTTTTTTTGTTGCGGTACATATTGAATAATTTTGCACCGTCACACAACTATCATAATCCCCCGTTGTCTCAGGAGTTAACAAACCCATATCCAAAGCCGCTCCCATCGTCAAAGGTTTCATTATCGAACCTGGCTCCCAAACTTCCGATATTATCGGATTCCGAAAAATCTCCGGCGTGTCTTTTGCAACCTGAGAAAAATTATTTGGGTCATAGCTCGGCACATTTGCCATCGCCACTATTCCGCCTGTTTTTATATCCATCACTACCAAACTACCCTTGTCAGCTTCAAAATCCTTAATCGCTTTTGCCAAAATCTGTTCCGATTTAAACTGCGCATTATGTTCAATACTCAATATCACATCAGACCCATTTTGCTCTTGCAACTCCGTATTGAGTGTTGCAACTTTTCGTCCCGTACTATCTTGACTGGAAACCTTGATCCCATTTGTTCCTGTCATCGCTTCATGATAAAAAGCTTCCAATCCATAATTTCCATTTCCGACATTATCAATAAATCCCAAAGTCTGCGCCAACATCGACCCTTCAGGATAATATCTGGCAACTTCCGGCGTCATATACACGCCTGTCAAATCCAAATTATCAATTTTATTTGCCAAATCTTTTGTCAAACGCTTTTTTAGAGGAGGTATGTATAATTTTTTATTATCAATTTTTTTAAATATTTCATTTTTATCGATTTGAATAATCGGCGCCAATTTACTTGCCACCTCACGAGCATTTTTCACTGATCGTGGCACAACCGAAACCTGATAATAAATAATATTTGCAGCTACCGGATATGGCTCGCCATATTCCTCATTAATATAAATAGTGCCGCGGGTACCTTGAATTTCTTGTCGAGATATATGCTGCTTATCAGCTTTTACCTTATATTTTGCCCCATCAATTATTTGATCCCTAAATAATCTTCCACCAATAATTACTGCACTTAATACAATCAATGCACCCAAAATATTCAGACGATTTTTTCCGATTTCTTCCTCGTCTAACTTCATATGCACTCCCAGTGATCAATATTCATTATTTAGTCAAATCCTCAGTATTTGCTACCGACTCATACCCACTCATGTCAGGATTTGTATTTAATTTTTGCAATGATTTTAATCGAACAGCTTCAATTCCGATATCCTGCCTCTGGCTCTTGAGCGTCTCGGTCTTATCCTGAATGTTTGTAATTTCCATCTGTTTTGTCGAACCTTTTGTAGATTGAATCAAATATATAATCGTCAAAACTGCCAATATAAAAATTGTAATAAATCGCAAAGCCCCAGGACCCATCGAAACAGACTGTTTCTTTAAAGTCCTTTTTCTTCTATTTGCCACTGATCTTGAATTCATCCTTACAAGCACAACCCCTCCTAAACATAAGTAGCTGGTAGCTGGCAGCTAGTAGCTAGGATTTTACCCTAACTACGAACTACTAACTACTATCTACAAATTTTTGAAGGCCAGCAGCAGGAAAAGGTCTCCTTAATGGAAATTTTTGGATACCGCCGTTGATAGGTGAATTTAAAAATTTTACCTAGACGGAGGACCCCTCCTATTGTTTTTGTTTTGACAGGTATATATTCCTTCCTGCCCAAAAGATAAATACAGTGTGTGTTTTAAGCCATTTGAGGCGACACTACCCACTGCTGGTCTATCAAACAAATTGTTAAATCCCTCACCGTCAGGTGACGGGACAACCCCCTCGAGCCGTCAAGTACATCCCTCACTTTTATTCGGACCTAGCTTGGAAAATCACATTTCCCCCTGCCATCCCCGAATCAATCCTGCCGTCAGGCCGCCCCCCTAACTACTAACTACCAACTACTATCTACTGCGGCCGCGGCTGCTACACTCCCAAATTTGCCAAATTCTCCGCGATCTCATTTGAATCCTTCTCGGCAGCCGCCTGATATGTACGCCAGGCCTCTTCATTCCAGATTTCAACCCTGTTATACAATCCAGCCACAACTGTCGATCCATCGACTGATGCATATTGGCGCAGATAAGCAGGCAAGACAACTCTTCCCTGTTTGTCTATATCAACATCCATCGCTCCGGCAAGCATCAAACGTGAAAAAGCACGTGCATTCGCCTGTGTCAGTGGTAAGGAGGCTAGCTTTTCCGCCATTTTTTCCCATTCGTTTTTTGGATACAAGAAAAGACAGTTATCCAAGCCACGTGTAACGACTGCTCCCTGAGAAAGCTGAAGTCGAAATTTGGACGGGATTGCTAAGCGTCCTTTGTCGTCGATTGTGTGTGTATATTCCCCGATGAACACTATCAGTTCCTTTCGTTTCCACGGACTTATGAAGGTCCATATTTAATCCTGGTTTTTCCATAGTTGGTTTCATTGTAATGTTATCCACAGGATCCCTCCACTTTTCCCCACCTTTATCCACTTTTCTCCACCGTGACCCCATTATATGCCACACAATAACCACTGTCAACCACAACCCCCATAAATAAAAAATAACCTGTTAGAACAAATCCAACAGGCCACTTTTCCACAGATACATATTTTAATATTAATCTATTTATATACTTGTAGCCCAAGCTTTAGCTTGCAATTCAACGATCAATACAATTAATAAAGATTAAGCTCCGTAATTCACAGAATGTGATTTATTTATTATTTTCTGACAGACTACAAGATGTTCTTATTTTCCTCCCAATAAAACCACCGATTGAACCGCCAATAAGACCAAAAATAATAATTATCCACGCCGAAAAAAAAGCTATAATCAAACCCAAACCATCACTCCAACCATTTCTAGAGGCAATAATTCTGTCCTGAATTGCATAAAATATTAAGATAAAAGAAGCAAGTACCCCAGAGATCATCAAGCCAGCAATTATTCCATTAGTCCCGATAGCACCTGCTAATACACTCCCAAGAAAAACAAATCCTACTGGCAGGCCATAAGTAAGTAAAATAGTTTGAGCACTATCTGGGTTCAAAGATGGTAATAAAACATACCAATACAAAAGAAACAAGCCAACACCAACCACACCAAAAACTAATCCAATTATCTTTTTCACTCTCCTCCTAGTAGAATTATCTTAATTTGCCAAAAAATAGACTAACCAGCTCCCCAACCTTCACCCTCTACTGCTCCATAGTATCCCGATCCTTCATTGTCACAGTATCATCTTCTAAGCTGTCAAAATCCACCGTCACACACCATGGTGTATCAATTTCATCTTGTCTACGATATCTCTTCCCCGCATTCCCATTATCGTCAAACTCATAGTTAATTCGACTTTAATAAATTAAATCACCCTGTTGATGCAGTGTTATTTAGCTTATTAACTATTTTTCCGACTAAAAATGATGCAAGAATATTAAAAATCCCACCAACAAGCCAAAATAATAATATCATTCCTCCAACATCCGAACAGCTGCCACTACCTCCACAACCCTTCATAATACCAACGTCCTCTAATGTCATTTCAATAAACATAAATACTAAAGGCATTGTATATACAGCTATACCTGAAATAATAGCATTTTTATTATTCCTATCCACAATTGTACATAATATGCCAGCAACAAACCCAGGCAAAAAGAATAATAGAAAGTAATACTTCTCAAAACCATAATGAAATATAATATATCCGATAAACAATCCAGCCAATAATCCAGAAATAACACCCTTTGGATTTTTATTCATTTTCAACTCCTTAAAATTTAATCTTTTTGATATTTCTTCATCACCAGCCTACCACCTAATTTTGCTGTTACAATATTCAACCAACCTAAAATTATCCAACCGACATATACAAACCCTTCCATATCAGAACAACTACCATTCGCACTACATTCATACCTAATAAGACCATTATATGCCACACAATAACCAGTATCAACACCACCCAACCAAATAAAAAAGTAGCCTGTTAAATCAAATTCAACAGGCTACTTTTCCACAGATTAATATAATTATTTCCTAAATTTAAATAGTAATCCAGCTAGAAATCCGCTTAATATATTCATTGGATAATATATAATACATAAATAAACAAAAAATATAAAATCAAGATTACTATACTTTATTAATACTAAGTTTGAAATTATGATTCCAAGCCAAAGAAATACTAACGATTTTAACAAACTGTTTATATAATCTGATTCTTTATCGTATGTTATGCCTTTTATGATACCGGCAATAACTCCAGGCAATAAAGCTAGAATAATAATACTATATCCACGAGGATCCCTCTCATTTACATCTCCACCAAAAAAATATAAAGCTACTACAAATGAAGCAAAACCAATAATAAAGTTAATTAAACAACTTCGTTTTTCGCCTTCTCCCACAATCCCTCCTAATTTTTTCTCGACTTCAAACCCGTAACAAAATACTCTCTCAGCTCTTCAATTTTCACCCTCTCCTGTACCATTGTATCCCGATCTCTCACCGTCACCGCATCATCTTCCAAGCTGTCAAAATCCACCGTCACGCACCACGGCGTGCCTATCTCATCTTGTCTGCGATATCTTTTTCCGACATTTCCATTATCATCAAATTCACAAGGAAACTCGCCTTTTAATTGATTAAATATTTCTTTTGCCTTGGCCACCAATTCCGGCTTATTTTTCAAAAGTGGAAAAACCGCCACTTTTACCGGTGCAATCGCCCTAGGGAATTTCATCACAATTCGACTATCCCCGCCTTCGAGTTCTTCTTCGATATATGCCGAGATCAGCGCTACCAAAATACTTCGATCCAACCCAAAGGTCGGCTCCAAAATATGCGGCACAAACCATTCATTTTTTTCTTGATCAAAAAATTCCAATTTTTGACCCGAAAATTTCGCATGCTGCTTCAGGTCAAAATCTCCCCGATGCGCCAAGCCATACAATTCCTTAAATCCAAATGGAAACTTATACTCAATATCAATCGTCTTTTTTGAATAATGCGACAGCTTTTCTTTTGGATGCTCATAACGACGCAAATCTTCCTTTTTCGCCCCGAGTTCCTGCACAAATTCCTCCTGCAATTTCAACCAATCTTCAAACAAAGTCTCCCACTCGGCATCCGGCTTGATAAAATATTCGATCTCCATTTGCTCAAATTCACGCAATCGAAAGATAAAATTCCCCGCCACGATCTCATTGCGAAATGCCTTCCCGATCTGGGCAATCCCAAACGGCACTTTCATCCTGGTTGAATCAACCACATTTTTAAATTCAACAAAGATCGCCCCAGCCGTTTCCGGACGCAAGTAAGCTATTTCCTCATCGCTCGCATCCGTCGTATTCATTTTAGTACTAAACATCATATTAAAATTCCGCACTTCAGACCAATTTGTTTTTTTACAATTCGGACATGGAACTTTTTCATCCAAAATCTTCTTCATTTCCTCAAATTTGCCTTCCATGTCTTCACCCGTCACAGCTTCTACCAAATGATCAGCTCGGAATCGTTTTTTACATTCTTTACAGTCAACCAAAGCATCATTAAATCCAGCCACATGACCGGAAGCCTGCCAAAGTTTTGGATGCAAAATAATCGGACCATCAATTCCGACAATATCCTCACGCATACTGACAAACTTTTTCCACCACAACGCTTTTATATTATTTTTCAATTCCGAACCATAAGGACCATAAGTATACGAATTCGCAAATCCGCCATAAATCTCCGAAGCCTGAAAAACAAATCCCCGTCTTTTGCATATCGATACGATCTTCTCCATTAGATCATTTTGTTCAGCCATAGTTCTTCTCCTGCTCTATCTTGCACCGCAGCCTGCCTCGCCGGCAGGCAGGCGCCATTATTCTTTATTCATAATTCATTATTCAATTCCCTGTCAGCCGCACCCCCGTTGTCATTCCGACCGCAGTGGAGGAATCGTCCTCCGGTTCCCCATTATTCTTATATGCTTATTAGCTTAATGCTTACCAGCTTATTATCTTATTAGCTTATCTAAAGACTAAATCTATTTAAAAATACATTCATAACCGGAATATCATTCCCGATCACCCCACCTGATTTAAAAGAAATCAATATAAATATTAAAACAAAAAATACAAATATACCCCAAGTTACCATTTTAACAACCTTATTTGATGTGATCCAAAACGATAAGATTGTACATACCAACAAAATCATAATAGTCACAATAAACAAAATAAAATCAGCTGAAAAACCTTTATCGCTACTTTTTACCTTAAAAATATATGGGAAAAATAATGAAATAACTGCCATCACCCAACTGAAAATCATCAAAACATTCGTTATTTTACCCGTAATCTGCCAACCCAATGCTTCATCTCTCATCTGTTCTACTGTTTTGTGTTGCCTTTGTGCTTCCAGCTCCTGATCAAGGATTATCTGTGAATTTTTTGACATATCTTCTATATGTTGATACAAATCAGCTAACGGATTCTTTGCCTTAATTTCTTCCTTTTGCACCTCAACAGGCATTTCAGCACTTTTTTTCTTCTCATCTTGTAGCATTTTCGCCACATTCATATTCGTACCAGACACCAACCCTTCAACTCTTTCTGGCTTTTGTGTGATTGTATTTCCAGCCAGATTCCCAGATATCGTACCTAGTTTTATTTCCTCATTTTTCACTTCCAGCTCTTTTGGAATCTCAACAAGCGCTTCTGGTTTTACTTCCACATTTTTAGATCCGACAATATCCCCCCAGCCTGTAGCCGCAACAACCGGAACAATCGAAGATACTACTGGTTCAACCTGAACCACAGGTATGTCTGGATTTAAAACTAGATTTTCAATCGGCTTTTCAGCCTGTGTATTTATCAAAGAACTTTGATCTGATGTTACAGCCGCCGGCATTGACACTATTTGATTACCAACAACCGGAACATTAGCAGATTGATTAACTATAGGTTGATTTACAACCTGTTCGCTTACTATCTGCTGGTTCTGAACTGATTGATTTAAAACAGGCTGTACTGGCATTAAGGGCGCCGCAATAGCCATTTGATCCTGAGAAATCAGATCAGGCTGTGCCTGAGCCACAACAGGCTGTTGAACATTCATCTGGCCTGAAGGCAACTGAGCTAGTACTGACTGATCTTGAATTATCCCCACAGGCGCACTTGAAACCGACATGCTCTGTAAATTCTGATCCAAAACAGGACCGGTTCCCATTGGGACCGGATTATTAGGTGTTTGATCAATTGGCATAGGGGCTGCCGCAACTCCTACTCCAAAGTTTGATCCTTGATTATTAGGATCAAACGGCGCTTGTCCTGCCGAATCCACTACACCTCCCCTCCGTGTTTTGCACTTCTTAATTAGCAAAACTGAAATCTCGCCAGAATTACTTCAGAGCCTGTTCAAGATCTATTCTTGGAGCGAATCAAGATTATTTTAGGCGTAAAATGTGAAGCGTGAGGAGAGCTAGCCGTAGCTAACTTGACGAATGATTCACATTTTTAAGCCAAAATTGGCTTGATGCAGCTACCAGATATAGATTTTGAATAGGTTCTCAGACGAACAAGCCTTAAATAAAGCTCAATTCAACTATATCATTCATTAATCTCTAAATCAATCAATAAAAACCCTCGCCACATGATCTGGAATTCTCGCCATCGTCTCATAAGTTACACATTTTGTTTCATCAGCATAATCCCATGGCTTAATTATCTCTCCGCCTTGAGATCCGACCATAACAACTTCGTCACCCACTTGAATATTTTCATCATTAACATCAACCATCGCTTGATTCATACAAATTCGACCAACCACCAAACAACGTTTTCCACCGATCAAAACAAACCCAGTATTTGGCCCAAAACTACGAAATCCATCCGCATATCCAGCCGTCACAACCGCCACCTTCATATCTTTTGGCGCCATATAACAACCGTCATACCCTACAGCCATTCCTTTTTTCACCATCTTAACTAAACCCACTCTTGCCTTAAATTCTCCAGCTGGCAAAAATTCATCAGAATATCTCGACAAACCATACAATATACCGCCAACTCGAACCATATTAAAATGCGATTCTGGCAATTCCACTGTCAATTGCGACTTCGCCATATGTTTTAATTCTACAGATATTTCAGATTTTTCAACCATATCAATCACTTTTTTCATCAAACCCAATTGATCCATACAGACTTCACGATTATTTTCATTATAAAAATGTGAATAAATCCCCTGCCACATAAGTTGACTTTTTTTCATCTCTTCAATCACCCGCCCTATTTCATCAAATCGAAATCCCATTCGATTCATCCCCGTATCAATCTTCACATGCACATCGATTTTTCGACCCGTTTTTTTTGCCGCTTCGGATATCTTTTCCAATACTTCAAAGCTATAAATCGAAGGAGTAATATTTTGCCTAAACAACTCATTATACTTCTCTTCCTCGATATAGCCCAAAACCAATATCGGCGTTTTAATGCCAGATTCCCTCAAAGTTATTGCTTCCGAGATTTCCACCACCGCCAACCAATCAACTTCAGGCTCAAAAATCTTCGCCACCTCGACCAGCCCATGACCATAAGCATTTGCTTTCACCACCGCCATAATTTTTGTTCCCGAACTCAATTTTCTTCTGACCGCTTCTATATTATTTAATAACTTCGCCCGACTCACCTCAACAAAATTTAACATTTTCTCTCCTAAACGCCATACTTTACTCCTTACTCCAAACTCCTGACTCCTGACTACGAATGCTTTGCCAAAACCTATCACATTTCAAATCTTTCTGATTAATATGTTTCACAAATCCCATCAAAATATCTTCCAATTCTCTCACCGATTTTTCGCCAACATTCAATTTTTCAATTACACTCGGACCATTTTCCAAAAATAATCTCAAAATTTTTACACCCTCTGCCTCAATATTACTACTGCCCTTTTGACAACCACCGCAAACCACCCCTCCATGTTCATGGTCCCAGCCAATCCGCTCAGGATCAATTTTTCCACGGCAACCCACACATTCATACAATTCCGGACAATAACCCAAAATATTTAAAGCATTAATAAAAAAATATTGATCGACAAGCTCGCTTTTATTTCTATTCAGATAATCCAGACTATCCACCACTAGTTGAAACAATTGAGGGTACTCCTCCCTATCGTTCGTCAACACATCTACCATTTCGCCAATTCTCGAAGCTCTAGATAATTTTTCCAAATCATCAGCCACACCTCGATGATATTTCTCTACCACCGCTCCAGTGATTATATCCAAACTACGTCCCTCTGTCATCACAAAATTTACCAAATTATATGGCTCCAAATGACTTCCAAGCTTTGAAAGCGTACGCCTGACTCCTTTTGCAACCACCGTCATCTTCCCATATCTTTGTGTCACAACCGTCAATAATCGATCTGCCTCGCCAATATTTCGCCGCTTTATCACAATCCCCAAAGTTTTATAAGTCGCCATAAAATCCTTACCTTAAAAATCCTGTAGCTCAAGCTTTAGCTTGCCCCCCCCAACTACCAACTATTTATCTCGAGCTTGCCGAGAGACTAACTACCTACTACTATTTTAGCCCGCAGGGCTAAAATCCCCTCCGCTTCTTTCAATTGCTCTTGAGTATTTACCCCAAACGCTTCACTCTCTTCTGACACTTTCATCGCCAGCACTCTCACATTCTGCCGTCTTGCCATTTCGATCAAATCAGTCAAATAATACTCATGTTGTGCATTTTCCGTTCGTAGTTTTTCCAAATTATCCCATAGCCACTCGGAATTAAACACATAAAAACAAGGATTACACTCTGAAATTTTTAATTGTTCTTGGGTGCAATCTTTTTGCTCCACATTTTTCAAAACATCCCCATTTTCATCTCTGATAATTCGTCCATAGCCTTGAGGATTCTCAAAATCCACCGTCAACATCGCAATCATCGGTTTTTCTCTCTCATACATTGCGATCAATCCCCTGATCGTATCCGTTTTAAATAATGGCATATCACCATAACAAACTAAAATTGCCTCTGATTTAGCCTCGAGCGATTCCTTTGCCATCATAACTGCATGCCCCGTTCCCAGCTGTTCCTCTTGCACCACATATTCGACCTTATCACCCATATCCTCAATTACCAGCTCTTTTTTATACCCAACTACCAGCGTCACCTTTTCAACGCCGGCACTTTTTACATTTTCCACACTATATTCAATCATCGGCTTTTCTGCAATCCGATACATCACCTTTGGAATTTCAGACCCCTCCCCAGACCCCATTCGAGTCCCCTTACCGGCTGCCAAAATCACTCCAATAATCTTTTCCATCATTCTCCCTTCAATCTATCTTTGTAGATCAAGCCCTGCCTACCGTCAGGCAGGTTTAGCTTGTGGTATCACGCAAATACTTCGCACAATCTCACATCTTATTTAAAAACTCTACCAATTTAAATTTCAAATCTTCAATATTCTCATACTCAATAAAATTATCCGTCATACAATCCAGTGCCGAAGATGGCTTAAATCCTGATTTATAAATACACACGATTGGCAAATTACAACCATCAGCCCATCCAATTTCAATCCCCATTCCTGTTGACGGAAAAGAAACTTCCGCTAAAAACAGATCACAAGTACGAATAATTTCATATGACTTATCTATAATATCTCTTTTATGAGGAAATACAAACTCATAATCCCCCGCCAATTCCCCCAAAGGCTCATAAAGCTCTCTTTTAAAATCAAAACCACTCGAGTGTCCCACATAAATTTTCATTTTTTACCTTTCTCTTGTCATTTGCAAAATTCAATTCAAAATTTAACATAATCATTATTGTTCGAGCGACTGCAAGGAGTCGAGAACTATTCTACTTATTTGTCAAAAATTCTTTCAATTTACCAATCGCCAGCATCCGATGACTGATCTCATTCTTCTGCTCCCGCGACATCTCGGAAAAAGTCCTATCGTCCCCCTTGGGTTTAAAAATCGGATCCCAGCCAAAAATCTTCTCGCCCCTAGGCGGCACCAAATCCCCCACAATAATTCCCTCAAAAAAATACATCTCTTTATTTTTATCCAAATATCCAACCACTGTTTTTGCCTCGGCTTCAAAAATCCCGATCTTTTCGGCCAATTTATAAACCCCTTCCGTTCCCAATTTATCCAAAAACCACTTAATAAACGGCCCAGGCAATCCATTCAAGCCTTTTAAATAAAGCCCAGTATCTTCCACAATAAATTCCCCCTCATGATGATTGGACGCTTCTCTCAGCTTCGCCTCCACGATTTCTCGACCATCAGTCGATTGTATCTCCGGCAAATCAATATGAAGCTGCTCGATTTCCGGCAACATCAATTTAACTTCTAAAAATTTCTTCTCATTTCCAGTTATAAAATACAACATAAAACTCCTTTCATCGCCCCGTCTTCCCCTGATGTCATTGCGAGGCACGAAGCAATCTTCCCTGGCGTCATTGCGAGGCACGAAGCAATCTTCCCCTTCAAATAATTTTATCATACAAATCATCAAAACCTGGATTTTCCTTAACTATTAAATCAATCTTCGCTTGTCTCGATCCGCCCTTCAACTGTTTTTCTCTAATTATTGCATTTTCCGGGGAATCAAAGATCTCATAATACACCAATTTTGTCACATTAAATTTCTTTGTAAATCCATCTATGAGCTTACTCCTATGTTCATAAACCCTACGAACTAAATCATTTGTCACACCAATATATAAAACATTATTTTTAAAATTACTCATAATATAAATATAAAATTGTCTTCCCATATTCCCCTTCCCCGTCGTCATTGCGAGGCACGAAGCAATCTTTCCAACTCTTTGTCGTCATTGCGAGGTACGAAACAGTCTTTCCCGTTCTGATGAAATATACACCCAGATTGCTTCGTACCTCGCAATGACAAATATTATTTCTGGCAACTTCTACAAAAATGTGCTGTCCTGCCAGCTATTTTCATCTTTTCCACCTTGTGCCCTTTTGGATCGGTTTCTTGATGATACACAAATGCGCATTTCAGATAGCTCCCCCGCTCCCCATCCACCCCGATAAATGTACTATCGCTCGTCCCGCCGCAATCCAAGGCTTTTTGTAAAACTTTTGGTATAGTATCAAATATTTTCCGAACCTCGTCATCCTTCAATTCTCCTGCCAACCTATATGGCAAAACCCCTGCTTCATACAAAACCTCGTCGGTATAAATATTCCCAAGTCCGGCAATCTTCGTCTGATCCAGTAAAAACTCTTTAATTTTTCGATTTTTCGCCATTTTTACTAGTTTTTGAAAATTTTCCAACTCATATTCTGCCCCAAAAGGCTCTATGCCAATATTTTTAAGATAATTCACTTCAAAAACCCGCTTTGTTTCCACCAAATTAACCCACCCAAATTTCCTCAAATCATTAAAATAAAGCTTACTTCCATCGGTAAAATTAAAAATAATATGAGTATGCTTATGCGGCAAAGGATCATTATAAGATTTCTGCGGATGTCCGCCGACTACTTTGATTTTTTCATCCGGACCTTGAAAAACCAGCTGGCCCGTCATTTTCAGATGAATCAAAATCGTCTTGTCATTGCGAGCCCCGAAGGGGAGTCCTTGACTCGAGCGCGGCAATCTATCAATCTTCTCGCCGTCAGCCAAATCCAACCCTAAAACTTTTGACCTTCGCCAGATTTTTATGATCTTTTGCCCAGCTATCTCATTTGGATTCCCGATAAATATTTTAGGTACCCGAACATCGATACTGGCTATACAAAGCCCGACCACTCGTTTCTCAAGCCCCCTTTTAACAGTCTCAACCTCAGGCAACTCAGGCATTTAGTTCTCCTCTTTTTTTCTATAAGACAAATAATCAAGGACTATCTCTTTCAAAATATTAGCAAATTTAACATTTTCTATCTCTTCTGGTTTAAAAAACCCGAGCTCTTTCCCTTCCATCAAAGTCAAAGATAAAATTGGAATATCAATCACACAATAATAAACATACTTTATATTCGGTCTCACGTCACCTTGTAAACATTCATATTTTCTAAAAAAAATATAATCTGTAATGTCTAAATTAAGTTCTTCCTTTAATTCACGAACCAATGCCTGCTCTGGAGTTTCACCTTCTTCGACATGACCACCAAACAAATCCCAATGAGCCGGAAAAGGAATATCAGCTTTGTCGTCTCTTAAATATGCTAATATATCCCCCTTTTTATTCTCAATAATTAATGTAGCTACTTCCGGCAATTCAGACATCACGTTCCCCTACTCTGGCATAACTCTCAAATTCTATTTTATCCCCATTAAATACTTCAACAATTTGATGCTTCCCTTTCGTCCAAATCTCAGCGTTTTCTTTAAAATGCACCGCTTCCAAGATAATAATGCTCGCAAATGGTCTTGATAATTTCTGATTCCCTTTTGTTTCCAATAGCGGCACTTCACCATCCAGCCAATAATTCCTCTGTCCACTTTTCAAAAAATTATAAATTTCCCCGACTTTTAGCTTTTCAGGCAAACATTCTTCAATTTTCCGCCTACCAGCTTTATATTCATAAATACTTCTCAAAGCCAAATCAGGATTAAATTCGACAGCAATTCCCATAAGACACTCCTCTACTCCCCCATCTTAAACCAAAAAAGGCGGCTCTTCAAGAGAGACCGCCTTTTATATATTTATTGTTCGAGCCACTAAGTGGCCCCCTCGGGGCTTGTCGAGAACCTTCAAATCTATTTCCCCAATCTCCCCAGCAGCTGAGTCATTTTTTCATCGCTATCGCACTTTTTCTGCAAAGTGTTTGCTATTCCCTTTGGAATCTCTTTTACTATACCAATTCCAATTGCATTTTCAGTAAAAATATATCTCGGATCAAACCCGCCACCAAACAAACCAGAGTCCGGACCTTCTGGAATTGAGACATTAAACTTATTCTCAACATAATTACAAGTCTGGTCCACCTGCCCAATCATTTGAGTAATCGCATCTGCATTCAACTTAATAGTTTTATTCAACTTAAAATAAAAATTTTGTCTTAAAACTACCTTGCTCAAAAGATCAGTCGGAATAGGTCCGAGTGATTCCGGATCACTTACCATATTTCTAAACAAATTTGATGAAAACATATATTCCATTTTCAGGCTCTGCTTTAGCCCATCATTCAATGATGCGTATTGATCTAACTCAGTCTTTTTTTGAGCCAAAAATTGATTAGAAAGCTGACTACTATCCAAAATATTACCATCAACTATTTTATTTGCCTGATCAGCCCCCATATTTCGAATCGCCAACCCCACCAAAAACTGAACTAATGAAGGTTGAGATTTTGCCATTCTTGCACCAAACAAGATTAACTTTTCCGCCTGATTAAAAGATTCCTCATATTTCCCTGCTATATACAACGATCTAGATTGTAATACAGTCAAACGAGCCATCTCTCGGCTTTCTCTCATGCCGATAATGATGTCACTAGGATCACCTTTTTGCGGGTCAAGATTTGGATCCAAATAATATCCCCTTGTTGCAATTTCATCAAATATCTTCAAATTATCCGCATTATCAGACAATACTT
>VFKW01000107.1 GCA_009885355.1 Candidatus Berkelbacteria bacterium | reverse complement strand
TGCTTTTTCTCTCGGGCTAAATTGTTTCTTCATCTGATTCCTTTCTGTCCGAATTTTACCATCATTTTGCCATCTAATACAGCTGTCTAGATTCCTGGGTCCAGTATACTACATCATTGTTAATGATTTCTGCTATCTACCACATGGCCAGAAAGAACCCATCATTAATTAAGAACCCGGAAACGACGGTAGACAAAATTGAATATCAGTATCTTATTAATAAAGACCTTGATAATAGACGTGTAAAACTTCGTACAGTAACCATGGATAACGAAATACTCCAACATATTTTTAATGTGAACGGCGAGGAGTCTGAGCTAGATTTGAAAAACCGACAAAGTAATGTTTACAAAGTGTATGCCAAATTTCGAGAATATTTCAGCAAGAGACAAGGCGGTCTCGATAAATACATTGACGGCCTTGAAAAGTTTGAGATAGAGTCGAAGGGGACGGTTCTCTTTTCCAGGTTCATTTGCAAAATGATTCCTCAACCAAATACCTCACTAATTCCAATCTATGAATATCTAATTTTATGTCATTTAACAAGCGATCGCCCACTAAATGACATAAATTCATACGGTATAATCATATTTATGGTAAAATTAAGTAGCGGATTTGGATGAGCTGAAAAAATCAATCCTTAAAAAAGCATTTGAAGGGGAACTGTAGATCCCTGAAAGTTATGGTAAGACTTGAAGAAATCAGATTTAGTTGACAATAGGTTGACAATAAATATAATTTAGTTTACAATGGGTTTACAATGATAAAAAAAGATATGATATTAAAATTTGCTATTCAAAAGGGGAAAATAACAACAACTGAACTTTCAGCTAATTTTTCAGTGTCTAGACAATACTTAAATCGGTTAATAGGTGAGCTAGTTTTATCTGGAAAATTGATTAAAATAGGTGGCACCAGATATGCATTTTATACCCCACCTGAATATGCAAAGGATCATCCAGAGATATTACCTCTTAGATATTCAAAAACATTGATAAATGTCGGGATAGAAGAGCATAAGATCCTTAATTCTATTGAACAATCATTTCCCTTATTGATGAAGCTTCAAGAAAATGTTCAGAGTATTTTTACTTATGCTTTTTCAGAGATGCTAAATAACGCAATCGAACACTCTCAATCGAAGAGAATCCATGTTGAGGTATCGATACAAAATAAGCTAGTTAGTTTTATTATTGAGGATAGTGGAATTGGGGTTTTTCGCAATGTAATGCACAAAAGAAAGCTAAAATCTGAGCTGGAAGCGATCCAAGATATTTTGAAGGGGAAGACTACCACAATGCCGAAAGCTCATTCAGGTGAGGGGATCTTTTTTACTTCAAAGGTAGGAGATTTGTTTATCCTCGATAGCTTCGGATATCAATTATTAGTTAATAACGATATTCCAGATGTATTTGTCCAGCAGGTAGAAAAAATTAAAAAAGGTACACGGGTAATATTTAACATCAGAACAGATTCTAAACTTCATCTGAATGATGTTTTTAAAAAATTTACAGATATCGTTTCTGGTAGTGATTATGGATTTGATAAGACTGAAATTACAGTAAAACTTTATACTATTAGCGGAATACATATCTCGCGATCACAGGCTAGGAGGGTTTTATCGGGTCTTGATAAGTTTAAAATAATTATTTTTGATTTCGATAAGGTTCCAACAGTTGGACAAGCTTTTGCTGACGAAATATTCAGAGTTTTCCACAACAAGTATCCAGAAATTATTTTAGAAGCTGTAAATATGAGTGAGGGAGTTAAATTTATGGTTGATCGAGCGAAGAGTGAAGCTGGAAGATAAGATTATGAATGAAGCAGAAACAAGAGCCGAATATATTGATCCCAAGCTAAAAGAAAGTGGCTGGGGCGAAGTCGAAGGATCAAAGGTTCTTTAGGAATTACATATTACCGAAGACAAAATTCTTTTCCCCCATCTCCATTTACAAAAAAATACAATTTCATCCACTCCGGATCATCGCCATCCCGCTATAGCGGGGTCGTGATGATTGTTATTTTTACAGCATTGCTGTTTTTTATTTATAAATGTAGTATTAAATTGGGTAAACTATAAGTGAATTAATATATATAATTTATATGGAGATAATATGAGTGGAGAGAAAAAAGGGAAGAAGATGGATAAATTGCGAATGGTTGTTTGGGGCCTAATTATAACAGGATTGATAATACTGCCGGGCGGGTCATATTTGTACTCATTGATCATTAAAGAAAACGACTCTGGTTTTATAAGTGCTCGCGTGTATGTGATTATGATGGGGATAATCTATGGGTCATATTTATTACTTCTTGCGTGCGTAATAGCAATAATTGGTTATTTTTTACAAAAGAGAAATAAAAAATAACCAAAAAGATTGACTGGATATCTGAATTTTTTTATATTTAAATTTTCTAGCCTAGCCGCAATTTTCAATCTATAATTTGTTATCACAAAATCATATGTCATTTAGTAAGCGATCGCTTAATAAATGACATAAAATCCTACTATATTATTGTTTTATGTTAAAATTAGTAAAAGTAGTATTTAGTAAAAATTATTTCAAGGAGCATTATGTCAGGATACAAAATACGGATATCCGCCAAAGGAGTATTCTTCAACGAAAAAGGGGAAGTGCTACTAATAAAATCGATCGATGGGAAATATTGGGCTTTACCAGGTGGGGGAATGGAAGAAAATGAAAGTTTGGCAGAAGCCGCCGAGAGGGAACTTCGAGAAGAGACTGGTTATTCCGGAAAAACTGATAAAATAATATTTGTCCAGGAATTTTTTAGCTCACGCAATGGTAGGCAAATAGAAGTCTTTTTCACCGGCAAGATTGTCGACGGGGAGCAAAGCAAAGATGTCGATCACGAATCCAAATTTTTCAATGAAGAATCATTTAGATCAATTGAGTTTTATCCCAAAGTCCTAAATCCTTTTTCACTCAATGGCTCCGCCGACTATCTTTCTCGCTTCGGCAAAAATATTGAAAATAAATAGTCCTAAGGGACTATTATCTCTAATTTATCATGCGGGCGGGGCGGGGGGTGCGGCTGATGCCTAGATCCTTCACTTCGTTCAGGATGACAAAAGGGGAAGGCGGGGGGATGACTTTTAGATTATTTGTTTATGTAAATATTATTAACAATGCTATTGACAAAATAAATTACATATATTATACTTTATCTGAAGGAAATTTTAATTGGAGGGAAAAATTATGAATGATAAATTTAAGCAGCTTTTATCAAATAATAATATGTCACATGAAAAACTTGCGGATCTTTTCGGGATTTCCCGGCCTACCGCTGCCAAGATAGTGAACGGCGATAAGGAAATGACTATTTCAGAATTGCGAAAATTGTCTGAAGCGCTGGGTATTAGTATTGACGAGATATTAGGGGAACAGCCTGCCAGGGAAGTTGTTTTGGAAAAAAGTCCTGAAAGAGTGAGTCGCCCAAATGAAAGAATTAGTGTCCCGGCTGAAAATGTCGAAAAATTTAAAAATGTCTTGCTCTACATCACCAAAAAAATTGGCGCGCTTCCAAATGTCGGACAAACTGTGCTCTATAAAATATTATACTTCTGCGATTTTGATTATTATGAAAAATATGAGGAGCAGCTCATAGGGGCTCGCTATATTCGAAATCATTTTGGTCCAACACCTGTAGAATTTGGCGCCATTGTCAAAGAAATGGTATATGACGGACAAATCGAAGTAGTAAAAACAAAATTTTTCGATAAAGAACAGACCAAGTATATCCCCGTAGTTGAACCAGATTTAGCTGTTTTAACTGGCAGAGAGCTAGGTCATATTGACGAAGAAATTGACAGATTGGGTGGCAAAACGGCCACTGAATTATCTGATTTTTCACATAAAGATGTTCCGTGGATTGTTACGGCTGAAGGCAAGGAGATCCTATACGAAACGGTTTTTTACAGAACAGAAGACACGTCTGTGAGATATTATGATGATAAGCTATAGCCGGCATTCAAGATTTGATAAACAAATTAATAAACTTCAGAAAAAATATAAAACTATAGAAGAAGATTTGGAGATTGCTAAAACTGCCGCGATTGAACTTTTACATTTGCACGGGATAGATAATAGATCAAATTGGCTGATTCCAAAGTTTGACCAGGAGTCTCTCAAAATCTATAAGATCAAAAAGTTTGCCTGTAAATCTCTTGCGGGCAAAGGAGTGCGAAGTGGTATCCGGGTAATATATGCTTATTTTCCGCAGAAGATGGCGATTGAATTTTTGGAAATATATTATAAAGAAAAAGATGATAGTGATATGGATTATGAATTTGCAAAATTGTATTTGATTGAAAATGGTGAATAATTAGTCGAAGAGGTTATTTATGAAAACTGAGTTGCTGGTTTGAAGTGGTGGGGGAGAAAAGTTTTACGGATCACTAGGATATCTACGTGATGCGAGTGGGGCGGGGGTGATTTACATTTAGCGAGTTCTAGAATTTAGTGCAACATTTTAATTTGCCGGTTGCGGTATATTTGATTTCTTTGTGAAAATGGGTTACATATTAGTTGTATGGTGAACAATGGAAGGAGATGTATGTCTATGAATTCTTTTTCGCAAATCAAGGTGTTTTCTACGACCGGGTCGGAGGGGTTGGCTACGGATATTTGCCGGCAGCTGAAGAATCGATTGCCCGAGTCTTTACAGCCCGAGGGCGGGCTGACGCTGGGTAAATCGATCGTAAAGAGATTTTCAAATGATAATATCGAGGTTCAAGTCGATGATGTGCGAGGAAAATATGTCGTGATCGTGCATACTCAAGTGCCGCCGGTAAATGATAATCTGGTTGAATTATTTGCATTGATCGACGCGATAAATAATGCTCGGCCGGCTGACCTCTTGGTGGTTTTTCCATATATGCCTTTTGCCAGGTCCGATCGCAAAAATAAGGCGCGTATCTCGACAATGGGGGCGCTTTTACCGCGAATTTTGACTTTGGCGCTAGATGTAAATCGTGTTTTACTCTTGGATCCTCATGATTCGCATATCAAACATTATTTTCATCCGACGGCAGATGATGTCACAGCGATTTTTTTGCTGGCGGATCATCTGGAAAGAACATTTTTTAATACTGTTTCAAAGAAAGATTGCGTGCTGGTTTTTGCAGATGCCGGTTCGGCAAAAAGATATGAAGAGTTTGCATTTTTGACACGCATTTCGACTGCGTATATCGATAAAAATAGGCCGGATGATTATGAGCAGCCTTTGTTTAATCAATTGATTGGGGATGTGGAAGGCAAGATTTGTATAATTATCGACGATGAGATTCTGACTGGTTCAACGGCGATAGGGGACGCGGAAATATTGATAAGCCGCGGGGCAAAAAAGGTGATAATGGTGGCGGTGCATCCGGTTTTGGAGTCAAAAAATAGTGGTTATAAAGAAGTGATCAAAAAATTGATCGCCTCACCGATCGATCAATTTATCATCAGTGATTCGATCCCTGTTGCGCATAAAATTAAATCATCGAAAAAATTTACAGTCGTGTCTGTAGCACCGCTTCTCGGGGAAGCGATCCGCCGCACGCTGCTGGATGAGTCTTTGACAGTGCTGCGCTCGACTGAGTCAGTCGAGCTATATCGCCCGAGTAAATAGAGGGTCGATGCCGCCGGTGCGGCGGCAGAATTATGAATAATGAATAAAGAATAAGGAATAATGATCCTGATGGGGACTGGATTCCAGCCTGAGCCAAGGGCTCCCCGTTGGGGCGCTGGAATGACAGTTAGTGGGTGACTGGGGACGGTGGAATAACTAAATAGCAGTGCTATTATATTCTTAGCATGCGAACATTTCTTGTCTATTAAGTCTTATAATTATTGATTTAATGTCATTTTTTATAAAAAGGGAAGCCTTGCGGCTTCCCATATTCATTTGTATGTGTAACCGGTTTACCGGTTTACACTGTATGTTGTCGGGGTGCGACCTCCATCTACGATGGTAAGGTTCACTCCCTTTCCGCTGATCTTTTCGATCATATCCCATTTGTATTTCTCGAGATATCCGGGATTGGCGCGGATTGCTGCTCCGACGCGATTTATGACGTCGACATTTGCCTTGGCAGCTGCTTGTTGATTCAGTGCCTCTAGGACTACGCCGTCAGTTTTCACATTGGACAACTGACCGGCAGTTAAATTCAGAGGGACTTTACACCTTTTGAAAGTATCGATCACCATTGCCGAGACCTCTTTGTTGACGCGGGCATAATTGCTCATGATTGCATCGTAGTCTTCGTATTGTGAGAAGATCTCACGCATCTTGCCGCGAATGGTCATCTGGGCGAATCGTGAATACACATCATTTAGAGTAATCTTCCCGACTTGTATCATTTTCATAAATAAAATTTACTTTTAATACACTTACAGAGTAACTTGCTTTACAAAATCATTTTTGTCATACTAATGACATGTTTAGTATCAGAGTAACAAAAACTGCCTCTATGGCGACTGCCGTACAGATTGTCAGATATGAAAATCGCAAAGTAGTAATTGTTAAGCATATGGGCAGTGCTCATAACGACAAAGAAACAAAAGCCTTGAAAGAGGCTGCTTTAGTATGGATCAAAAAGAAGTCCAGGCAACTCGACTTGTTCCCTGTCCAAAAGTTTAGTGAATCAAACCAGTTCTCCTTGGATAAATGTCAGTATCTGGGAGTTGGCTACTCGTTCATATACGAATGCATAGACCAGCTTTTTGCAAGGTTTCAATTTACAAAGATCAAAGATAAGATGCTTCTGGATCTGGCACTGATCCGCATAGTCGAGCCAGCCTCCAAATTGCGTTCATTTGAGCTTTTAGAGGAGGTGTTTGGTATTAAATACTCACGTCTGGAATTCTACCGTCACATACCGGATTTTGTTAAATGCAAAGATACGGTTAAACAGATGGTTGTAAATATCGCAAAGCAAGAACTCAGCTTTGACTTTAATTTAGTTTTCTACGATGTAACCACCTTGTATTTTGAAGCTTTTGGAGAGGATGAGCTTCGTAAGCCCGGGTTTTCCAAGGATGGTAAATCCAACCAACCCCAGATATTAATCGGTCTAGTGGTAACCAAGGAGGGGTTTCCAGTTACTTACGAGATTTTTGAAGGTAATAAATTTGAAGGGAAAACCATAATTCCCACTATTTTGGCATTTAAAAAACTTCATAATATTAAGAAACTTACCGTAGTAGCGGATGCAGGTATGATTAGTGTGGATAATATTACAAACCTGAAAGATAATGAATTGAACTACATTGTAGGAGCAAGGATAGCGAATCTCTCCGGGGCTGTAATTGAAGAAATTAGTAATACCCTTGGTAAAATAGATGGGGCTAATTTACGAATGGAAACCGGTCTTGGCAGCTTGGTTTGCAGTTTTTCGCAAACTCGGCACAACAAAGACAAACGAGAGATGGACAAGCAAATTAAAAGAGCGGAAAGCCTGCTTAAAGAGCCGAGTAAAATTAAGCGGGCCAAGTTTTTAAAAAAGGACGGGAAAAGTAAAACGGACTTAAAATTGAATGAGAAATTAGTTAAAAAAACAGAAAGCTTACTTGGAATTAAAGGTTACTACACCAATCTGGAAGGAGTGGATAACCTAACAATTATTCAACACTATCACGATTTGTGGCATGTCGAATTAGCATTTCGAATAGCTAAAAGTGATATTCAAATTAGACCGATTTACCATTTCAAAAGAGAAACAATTGAAGCTCATATTTTAATCTGCTTCATGGCTTTAAGTGTATGCAAATACATGGAACTCAAAACCGGAAAATCTACTAAAAAAATTATTCGACAATTTAAAAGCGTGACCGACGCAAAAATTCTTGATAAAACAACAAATGAAATAACCACCATGCGTTCGCCTGTCTCGGAAGAGATTAAAGAAACTGTGGATAAACTTGAAGCGTAGTACTAATGATACAAGTCGGGAGAAGATCTCACGCATCTTGCCGCGAATGGTCATCTGGGCGAATCGTGAATACACATCATTTAGAGTAATCTTGCTAACTCTTCCGTCAGTGTTTGGCATAATGACCGGAGTTACAGTTGCAAAAATGGAATCCCGCGTTTTCAGATCATCCGGTAGCATGACTTGGACGTACCAGTCAACGGTTAAAGGGACCTTGTTTTTAGTGATAATACGGTGGTCCTCGCCATCTTTCGCAGTACCTTTCCCAAATGATTCTTTAATGGTGACACTCGTTGCCTCACAGATAACAAGGTTATTGCACTCGCCAGAATTCCCCTTGGTGCCTATATCGACTTGGCCGGCCTCGTGGATTCCTTTTTCCCAACCAGTTGTGGCCAAGACTTTGCCGACATGGCCTGCTGGTATATCTACCACGTTGCCACAGCCAGACAGAACAGATATTGCAGCTAATGCCGCGACGATGGTTCCGATCATTTTTAGAGTTTTCATTATTTGGTTTTTTCTCCTGTTTTCTTTGTATTTTCAGATTCTACCTTGGGAGGTAGATTGTGCGAATCCTCATCGAGAATATCGGCTCGATCGTTGGCTATGCTTCGATCAATAACTGAACGAGGCGTGTTGTTGTATGCAGCCATATAGGTTACACGTCCGGCAAGTCCGATTACCACCAGTATGATAATGACGTTCCTGGTGATGTTGACCATTTTTTGGGCATTCGAGTCATCTGGCTTTACAATGTATTTTTTGGTGAGCCAGCTTAACACGATCACGATGATAATTGCGGCTATTGCCGCCATTATCTGCCCCTGTAGCATTCTTACAAGATTTTCCATTACTGTTTTTGTCCTCCCTGTTTTTGTATTGTTAAGTTTCAGTCTTATCTTTAAGATAACTCTGGATTATAGCATTAATAGAGAAAAATGTCAATACCCTTGTAATCATTCAGCTATAATGTTCTCATAACTAGTCAGCTTAATGTTCGTCTGAAATAATAATTATTTATATATT